>JANKMV010000277.1 GCA_024650095.1 Bacillota bacterium
AGATTCGATGGATGAGCTTGGAAAAGCTTGTCATATTAAAGTGAACGCGGCTATGGCCGCCATTCTGCTGGAAGATTAATAGTTCCCATCCACAAGTGCTTGCTTGTGGATGGGGTTTACACTTGCAGCTTTAAGGAAGGAGGTGGAGTGGAATGCCGACTCTAAACCAATTGGTACGCAAGGGAAGACAGCAAATGGTTAAAAAATCAACTGCGCCGGCTCTTGAAAGTTCTCCGCAGAAGCGCGGTGTTTGTACTCGCGTCTCCACAACTACGCCCAAAAAGCCCAATTCAGCTTTACGTAAAATTGCTCGTGTCCGTTTAACAAACGGGATCGAGGTTTCAACCTACATCCCTGGTATTGGGCATAACTTGCAGGAACACTCTGTAGTGCTTGTCCGCGGTGGTCGTGTGAAGGACCTACCTGGAGTACGTTATCATCTAGTACGTGGTGCATTAGATGCCGCCGGTGTAGAAAATCGTCAACAAGCGCGGTCTAAATACGGAGCTAAACGTAAAAAGAAATAAGCCGTTTAGGGAACGGCTTGACCGTTCCATAAACCCTGTGAAAGGAGGTTAGGATATGCCTCGTAAAGGCCCTGTAACAAAACGGGATGTTTTACCAGATCCCATGTATAATTCTAAATTGGTCACCAAATTCATTAACTCTCTCATGCTTGAAGGGAAAAAAGGGGTGGCTCAGTCCATCTTCTATGATGCTATGGAAATTATCCGTGAAAAATCGGGTCGTGAACCCCTAGAAGTTTTTGAAACAGCGGTAAAAAACATTTCTCCCGTACTGGAAGTAAAAGCACGCCGCGTTGGTGGTGCAAACTATCAAGTGCCTGTGGAAGTTTCAACACATCGCCGTAGCATTCTCGCGTTGCGTTGGTTAACAAAATACTCCCGGGACCGTGGTGAAAAAACGATGTCCGAACGCTTAGCGGGTGAGTTACTCGATGCTAATAATAATACCGGTGGTGCTGTCAAGAAGAAAGAAGATACCCACCGCATGGCTGAAGCCAACAAAGCTTTCGCCCATTATCGTTGGTAGTTTACTAAATTTTTGTAATTACATTTATACGTAACGTTTGTGTTTAAAAGCAAGCAAGATAAGGCTAATGGAAATGAAGCTTTGCCCGATACACGTATGTGTATTAAGGCCGCCAAGTGACTGATAATGCCGTATTTAGTAGCTTAGTGACGCAAATAATAACAACGAAGAAAGGAGGGGACCCAATGTCAAGAACAATCTCCCTGGATAGGATCAGAAACATAGGAATTATGGCACATATTGATGCTGGCAAGACAACGACAACAGAGAGAATCCTATTTTATACAGGGCGTGTCCATAAGTTAGGTGAAGTGCATGATGGTGCCGCCACCATGGATTGGATGGTACAGGAGCAAGAGCGAGGGATTACCATTACCTCTGCTGCAACCACCGCTCTCTGGCGAGACCACATGATTAATATTATTGATACACCCGGGCACGTTGATTTTACAGTGGAAGTGGAACGTAGCTTGCGTATTCTCGACGGTGCCGTAGCTGTCTTTTGTGCGAAGGGTGGAGTAGAGCCTCAGTCCGAAACAGTCTGGCGCCAAGCAGACAAATACCGCGTACCGCGTATTGCCTATGTAAACAAGATGGATATTACCGGAGCGGATTTTTTCTTCGTGCTGGAGTCGATGAAACAGCGGCTTAAAGCCAATGTGGTCCCCATCCAGCTCCCGATTGGTGTGGAAAATCATTTTAGTGGTATAGTGGATCTCATCCGCATGAAATCCATCACCTATACTGATGACCTAGGAACACACAGTGATGAGACAGAGATCCCTGAAGAGATGCTCACCATCGCCCAAGAATACCGGGAAAAAATGCTGGAAGCTGCTGCAGAATTCGATGAAGACTTAATGATGCGCTATTTGGATGGCGAGGAAATCAGTGAAGAACAACTCCGTGCTGCTTTACGTAAAGGCACTTGTGCAGTGCAAATAGTACCTGTTCTCTGTGGTTCTTCATATAAAAACAAAGGCGTGCAACCTATGCTAGACGCCGTTATTCATTATCTACCCTCACCCCTAGACGTTCCGCCCATGCATGGCATGATCGCTGATACGGAAGAAGAAGTGGTGCGTGAGGCCAGTGATGATGCGCCTTTTGCAGCGTTGGCCTTTAAAATAATGACGGATCCGTATGTTGGTAAGTTAACATTTGCTCGCGTATATTCAGGCACCCTCGATAGTGGCTCCTATGTTTATAACTCGACTAAGGGTAAGCGGGAGCGGATTGGCCGGGTATTACGTATGCATGCCAACCATCGTGAGGATATCAAAGAAATCGCCACCGGTGATATTATCGCCATTGTAGGTTTAAAAAACACGACAACCGGTGATACCCTTTGCGATGAAGATGCGGCAGTTGTGTTGGAAACCATTACCTTCCCAGAGCCTGTTATCGATGTGGCCATTGAGCCTAAAACCAAAGTGGATCAAGAGAAAATGTCGTTATCTTTAGTGAAACTAGCGGAAGAGGATCCCACATTTAGGGCCAAGACCGACGAGGAAACAGGGCAAATTATTATTTCCGGTATGGGTGAACTGCACTTGGAAATTATTATTGACAGGTTACTCCGTGAATTTAAAGTGGGGGCTAACGTCGGTAAACCTCAAGTGGCGTACAAAGAAACCATTCGCAATCATACACGGGTGGAAGGAAAATTTGTACGGCAGTCTGGTGGTCGTGGTCAATTTGGCCATTGTTGGTTGGAGCTCGGTCTAGGGTACCTGTTTGAAAACAAGGTTGTAGGTGGTGCCATCCCTAAGGAATACATTCCTGCCATTGATGCAGGTTGTAAGGAAGCCATGAGCACAGGTGTGTTAGCTGGATATCCAGTAGTTGACGTTAAAGTAACCGTTGTCGATGGTTCCTACCACGATGTAGACTCATCTGAAATGGCCTTTAAGATTGCTGGTTCCATGGCTTTTAAGGCTGGTGTGCACAAAGCTAGCCCTGCACTACTAGAACCCATGTTCCAAGTGGAGGTGACGGTGCCCGAAGAATACATGGGCGACGTGATGGGAGATATTAATAGTCGACGTGGACGTATTGAAGGTATGGAACCCCGTTTAGGGGCACAGGTCATTAGGGCCAAAGTACCTTTGTCTGAAATGTTTGGTTATGCCACAGATTTACGTTCTCGTACCCAGGGACGTGGTGTGTTCTCCATGGAGTTTGCACATTACGAGGAAGTACCCAAAAGTGTGGCTTTGGAAATTATCGAAAAACGAAAAGGATAATCTTTGTATAACTAAAGGAGGTTCACCTTACAATGGCAAAGCAAAAATTTGAAAGAAATAAGACCCATGTTAACGTTGGTACAATCGGCCACGTCGACCATGGTAAAACCACTTTGACAGCAGCGATTACTTCATGCTTGGCAACTGCAGGTTACGCTAAAAAAACTGCTTTTGATGAAA
>JANKMV010000278.1 GCA_024650095.1 Bacillota bacterium
CATAAAAAGAAAAAGATGGAACAAAATCAAAGATTTCCTCATTAAATGGCCTGCTGCAACGGTAGCTGATCTCATCCAAGAAATGGATAAAATTGATGCGGTTTTAATCTTTCGTTGTCTCCCTCGTGACTTCGCAGCAGATGTTTTCTCAGAAGTTGATTTTTTAGATCAAGATGCACTACTCAAAGATTTAACAGATAGTGAAATCTCTGCCCTACTCTCTGAATTACACCCTGATGATAGAACTGAGCTATTTGAAGAACTCCCTGCCCCTGTAACACAGCGGCTATTAAAGCTGCTAAAGCCTGAAGACCTTAAAGAAGCACGCGTACTTCTTGGATACCCTGAAGACAGTGTAGGACGTTTAATGACTCCTGATTTTGTATCAATTCAGGAGGATTGGACGGTTAAAAAAGCATTAAAATATATCCGTGAAGAAGGAAAAGACAGTGAAATTTTAGCAATGATTTATGTCGTTGACAAACATGGAAAACTTCTTGATGAATTACGCCTGCGTCAACTCATCCTTGCCAACCCCTCAAAGAAAATCTCTGAGTTAATGAACTATTCTTATGTAGGCATTACTGCTTTTGAAGATCAAGAAAAAGCGTATCATCTCATCAAAGAATACAACCTGTTTGCATTACCTGTAGTAGATTCTGAAGGAATACTTTTAGGCATAGTAACCGTTGACGATTTAATAGATGTCGGTGAAGAAGAAACAACAGAGGACTTTCACAAAATAGCAGCTATGAGTGAACTTAAATTACCAGATAGAATACGATTTGCACCTGTTCTAACTCTGTTTCGCAAACGCATCGGATGGCTTATGTTTTTAATTTTTGTTAACTTATTCGCAGGATTGGCAATAACATTATTTGAAGAAACAATAGCAACATATATTGTTCTTCTTACATTCATGCCGCTTCTTATCGCCTGTGGTGGAAACGCTGGATCACAAGCCTCAACACTGATGATTCGAGCTCTTGCCATGAAAGATGTAAAGCTTAGTGATTGGTATTACTGCATAGGAAAAGAAGCGCTTGTCGCAGGTAGCCTTGGATTGACACTAGCAATAATTGTATCATTTTTAGGAATTGTAAGAGGTAGTATGCACATTGCAGTTGTTGTAGGATTATCAATGCTTATCATTGTTTTTATCGGGAGTCTCGTTGGGATCTCACTACCCTTTATATTCACCAAATTAAAATGGGATCCCGCTGTTGCAAGCGGACCACTCATCACCTCCATTGCTGATATTATAGGCATAATTATCTACCTCTTTATTGCAACTTCATTACTTCCCTTTTAAAAAATACTATATCGATTTTTTAAAGTCATAATATATGAAAAAATATCACTATTCGCCTGATTTATAAATTTCACGAAGCGGTATATAATAAACAAGTAAAGCAATGAAAATCCACAATAAAACACCAGGGAAAACCGGTGGATACTCAAACATTGTAATACGTAACCCTGCAATAATAATAAAAGCAACAATCACACCAGTCAATGCTTCACCTGCGATAAGACCTGCGGTAAACAACAAACCAGTACGAACAACCTTTTCTTTTGGTTTAACTTCAGTTTGTTTAATAGCCAGCTCCCATTCCGTTGCTTTATCATTATCATTAGAACCAAAGATTTTCTTAATTTTATTGTTAGTAACATGACGAATAACCCCACCAATAAAAATAGGTGTAGCAAGGGTGAAAGGCAAATAAATACCAATAGCAACAGGAAGAACAGGAAGATCAATTAAGATTAAAACAAGTGCAAGAATCATTCCCGCTAATACAAACGGCCATACCATTTCTCCACCTAGTACCCCTCTAATAACACCACTCATCAGAAATGCTTGTGGTGCAGGAAGATTAGGGCTGCCAATAGTATATGCTTTATCAAGTGCTGAAACAACTAATGCAAGGACAGGAGCGGCAGCAACAACGCCAACTAACTCAGCAAGTTGTTGCTTGGAGGGTGTTGCTCCAATCATCTGCCCTGCAGTTAAGGACTGCAAAACATCCCCTGATATTGCCGCACAACACGCAATCACCGCAGCAATAAGAAGAGCTACGCCAAAAGCACCAATATCTCCAGAGAGTCCAAAGCCTAAGAGGATAAGAGAAGTAATAAGTAAAATCGAAACAGTAACTCCTGAAGTTGGATTATTACTAGACCCTACTAAAGCAAAAAGGATAGCAAAAATAGCCATTACACCAGAAATAGCCCATTCGCTAGAAATCCAGCCATACACCAAAAAGATTGGGATAACTAAAGCACCGATAGAAAGAAACACCCATTTAAAATTTAAATCCTGATCAGTCCTTTTTTTGGTATGAGACTGCCCACTTGTTTTTATCCCTATTATTGCTTCACGAATTCCATCAGCAAGGTTTTGTCGTAATCGAAAAATAGTCCACAGCCCACCAACCACCAATTAACCGACCCACGTTAAGACTCCCGCTGCCCATTGTTAACGCATCTGAAATCTGTCCAGGAGTAGTTGGTGAAGGTATACCAACTGCAAGGGCAATCAGTGGGGCAAGTATCACCCAGCCAATAAGACCGCCAACAAATACAAATGATGCTATTTTAGGTCCAATAATCCATCCAACGCCAAGAAGCGCTGGAGAAGCAGCAAGGCCACCATAAAATAATCCATTATGGTCTCCACCACCAATGTTGAATCGACCGATATTTACAATACCTTGTAACTGTCCATGAAATGCTTTCAGACCAACTTGACCAAATTTTAATAAAGCTCCAAGTATTCCTCCTATAAGAAGCCACATACCGCTACGCTGGGTTGCTGTTTGTTCTGAACCATCACCAACAGTTGTGGTTAGTACTGCAGCCACAGCTACTCCTTCAGGAAAGGGAAGATCTGTTTTTATTATAAGGGCTCTACGAAGCGAAACCATCCACAGTACCCCTAGAGTACCGCCAAGCATTGCAACAATTGTTGTTTCTAGATATTGAATCTCAGTCCAGGCTCCAAGTAGTACCATAGCAGGAATCGTAAAAATCACTCCTGCAGCAAGAGCAGTCCCCGCTGAAGCACCCATCATTCCAATATTTATCTCAAGAATATTTCCCTTTAAGGGTTTAAGTAACGCAAAAGCCATTACAGCTCCCGGTATAGCTGCTGAAACAGTCATACCGGCATATAACCCAAAATAGGCGTTTGCTGATCCTAAAACTATTGCAAGAAGTGCCCCGACAAGAATTGCTTTAATTGTTAATTCAGGAATAATTTTTTCAGCAGGAATAAAGGATTTGAAGTTTTCTCTAGAGGACATACTATTCAATGTAATATATAATAGTTTAGTTTATATAAAAGTATTATGTTTCAAACATAATCCAAATTAAATAGTGACTCCTAAAAGATCAAATAAAAAAACATATAAGATTTTAAACCATTGTGTTAATAAGGATAAGAAAAAACATTTC
>JANKMV010000279.1 GCA_024650095.1 Bacillota bacterium
GGGAAAACCAAGGAAATGATGGTATATAACTCCAGTCTGCCTAGCAACATACACATGGACAGAATAATTTTTGTAAAATCAGTGAGGTATGTGTAGGTCAGAGAGGGTCCCACTAGATTAAGACCTGGTCCAATATTGCCAAGTGTGGCTGCAGTTGCGGAAATAGCAGTTATAATATCAAGATTTTGCGTTAGAAGCAATAAGGTGGAGCCAATAAAGAGTAAAAAATATAACATAGAAAAAGCCATCACACTTGATAAAACACTCTCTTGAATGGGGACGTCCCCAACTTTAATGGCTCTTACTGCTCTGGGATGGATTAAACTACTAATTTCTCTTTGTACATATTTAAAAATAAGATGAATTCGAATAACCTTCATGGCGCCGCCCGTCGAACCGGCACAAGCGCCAATGAACATCAGGGTTAACAATAACACTCGGCTTAAATCAGGCCAAAGATCAAAGTTTGCTGTCCCATAACCCGTTGTGGTAATAATGGAAGCCACTTGGAAAGTTGCATATCGTAGGCTTTGGGCAAGGGAATTAAAAACACTGCCATTAATGTTGAACGTAATAACTACAACAAATATGGCAATAATTGATAAATAGACTTTAAACTCTTTATCGCGCAAAAATTCAAGTAACGATCTATTCTTGTAGGCTAGGTAATAAAGGGAAAAGTTAACTCCGGATAAAATCATAAAAATGGTAATCACCACTTCAAAGTAAACACTATCATAAGCACCAATACTGGCATTCTTGATGGAAAAACCACCTGTGCCTAAAGTACCAAATGTATGGACTAAACTATCAAAAAGTGGCATGCCACCTAATTTTAACAAAAAAATCTCGACAAGAGTGATGGCAAGATAGGTGATATATAATATCTTTGCTGTACCACTGACTTTTGGCGTAAGCTTAGACGATATGGGGCCTGGACTTTCTGCTTTTAATATTTGAAATGTTCCTACCCCTAATGCTGGACCCGCTGCCAGTGCCAAAACTAAGATCCCCATACCTCCAAGCCAATGGGTAAACGATCGCCAGAAAAGCAGACTATACGGTAATACTTCTACATTTGTGAGGATGGTTGCACCTGTCGTTGTAAAACCCGACACCGACTCAAAGAAAGCATTAACAAAGGAAGGAATTGCCCCCGTAAATAAAAAAGGGAGTGCTCCTATAATTGATGCTAGGATCCAGCCAAAACTTACAATTGCAAAGCCCTCTTTATAGCGAATCATATTTTCCTTAGGCTTAATAGAATAAAACAAAAGGCCCAAAACTGTAGAAATAGCGACGGTAATGACGAAGGCGATAATAGTATTCTCTTGATAAATGATAGCGACAACAATCGCCGGAAGCATGGCAACTGACTCACATAGGAGCAAAATCCCCAGAATCTTTAGCACTATTAATGAGTTCATAGATTGACAAACTGCCTCCTTTGGCATTAAAAAGCTTATTGACCCTTTCAATATGGCTCTCTAATGTAAACACAATCACCCTATCGGTACTTTTTATGATAGAGTCACCGTTGGGAATAATGATTTTTCCATTACGGAAAATTGCGCCAATAATAACACCCTTAGGGATACCAATAGTTTTAAGTGGTTTATTAACAATGGGCGTACCTTCACGCGGCATGATTTCTAGGACTTCCGCACGTCCGCCAATTAAGAGTGACATAGAGACAATTTTACCGCCACGAATAATTCGCAAGATATCTCTAGCAGTTATAAGCTTGGGGCTAACAGCATTATCAATACCCAACGTCTCAATCACTGGAGTATAACTGGATCGACTAACCTTGGCAATTACTTTTTTCGCTCCTAGTTGTTTGGCCAACAGTGACACCAACAGATTTTCTTCATCGAAACCTGTGGAAGCCACAAATGCATCCATACCCTCTATATTTTCAGCTTTTAGCAACGCAATATCTGTACCATCTCCATGGAGAACAAGCGTATTGTTTAGCCCTTCGGCTAACTCACGGCACCGCTCTAGATTTTCTTCAATAATTTTAACATTCACACCAATATGTTCAAGCTCCTTAGCTAAATAAAAAGCAGTCTTACCACCACCAATGATCAGAACGTTTTTCGTTCTCGTACTGATCATCTGTACGCCAACTCCCTTAGCAAAAGCATTCACAGATTCCTTCTTACCCATCACGTATAATGTATCTTTTTGATAGATATAATCAAAGCCATTGGGTATAATCACTTCACCGTTACGCGCGATGGCTGTGATAATAACGGATAACGGCAGATCGATATCTTTAATCTGCCTATTAATGAGATTTGAGGTAGAGTTAATTTGTACCTCAGAGATACGAACTCTACCCTTGGCAAAATCGGCAGCATATGATGTATGTGAATTAAGGATTAAACGCATGATCTCCTGAGCAGTAGCAAGTTCTGGATTGATTATAAATTCAATGCCTAGATTCTCCTGCATAAACTCCAATTCCATTACGTATTCAGGATTTCTAACTCTAGCAATTACACCCTTTGCACCAAGGCTTTTAGCCGTAATGCAAGAAACAATGTTAGCCTCATCGCTATTCGTCACCGCGATCAGTAAATCTGCACCACCACAATCCAATCTTTTCAATAAGCTACTGGAAACGCCATTACCCTTAATTGCCAGTACATCAAAGTTATCCATTAGTTTATCAATAACAGTCTGGCTACTATCAATGACCGTTACTTCATGGTTTTCGTTTAATAAACTCTCTACCAATTGGAAGCCAACTTTTCCAGCGCCAATGATAACGACCTTCACAATAAAACCCCCACGAATGGCTTTTTTTATCCAACACATTTACTACGCTTTTGCACAGTCTTATACATTCTAATATTCTTTTGTGATAATTACAATATCTTATTAAGAGACATCACCATTATTTCGTTGCTAGAAAGCACCCTACGTTAACATGGCAAACTTATTCTACATGCTTCGACGTACGCACCTCATATCCTCCACAAGTGTACCTGCAAAGTTTGGAAAACACGTCAAAAAAACGCCATAAGCAGTTCCACACCACGTACTTCTACTACTGGGTACATTAGTCACTTGCTAGCTGTACGTTATTTTTTCCTCAACAGTAACAAGAATCGTGTTCTTATTGGTCCTACGGGACTTGACCACCCCGCAAGAGTAAGGGGAAATTCCCCTTACAAACCCCTATTGGAAAAGTAAGATAGCACTCCAAGATATACTTTTCCTTTCCAATAAAAAAGTAAGTGAACCCTAGTTAAGGATCCACTTACGTAACAGTTTTTAATTAAAACTTTTTAAATTTTGTGGCTGGTGTTTTACAAATTGGACATCGCTCCGGAGCGTCCCCTAGCCCCACCCACCCACAAACTGGGCAAAGATAGACATCTTGTCCCTCAATATCTTTTCCTGTGGTTACGGTCTCCTT
>JANKMV010000027.1 GCA_024650095.1 Bacillota bacterium
ATATATACTAACTCCTGCTACCAGCAGGAGATACTTTAACATTCAAGGAGAAATTCGTCTATACCAAGGATCCTTCATTTAACGCACCTCCTTTTTGTGACTTTAATTCAACGGTTCCAAGTGACCAATGGCAAGATTCCGGTGCCCGCCGTTGACCCCGCACGAGCGAAGGCATCCGCAAATTCCTCTGGATGCTCATAAAAACGCTCGTCGATCGGCGCAAAGATGGGAAGAGTGAAAAACCACGGGAGCTTCAACTCCTGTGGTAGTTTATTTTCTTTCTTTAATAATTAAAGGAGTATGGACTGCATCTATAAATATAACCATACGCGTCTGCCAGTTCCACCACTTCTACAGTTATTGCTCTTTGTTTTAATAGATATCATTTAGATTGCAAGTGGTATTTTCTATCATAAAGATACTGCCTGGCAGTATCGAATACGGCCAGGCAGTAGTTTTACAGTTACTTTTTCAAAGCTGCACTTTCTCCGGCGATACGGCCGAATACCATAATATCAGCTTGTGCATTACCCCCAAGGCGATTACCGGCATGGATTCCGCCAGTTACTTCACCGGCTGCATAAAGACCGGGAATAGCTTCACCATCTACATTGATTACACGAGTAGTGGTATCAATTTGTAGTCCACCCATGGTGTGGTGAACTGATGGGGAGCGTGGTGTTGCATAGAAAGGTGCTACTTCAACTTTGTAGCTACCAAAGTTTGGCTTGTTAAAGTCAGGATCCTTCTGATTATCCACATATGAATTGTATTTTTCAATTTCTGCTAAAAAGGCTTCTACATCAATACCGAGTTCTTCCGCCAACTCTTCCAGAGTATCGGCCTTGACTACATCACCATTTGTCAACATTTGCTCAATATCGCGTTCGCCGACAATCTGCTGATCCGTAATGATAAAGAACAGCCCTTCTTCTTGCTCCAGCGCAGCCGAAGCTAGAACATCTCTTTCTGCATACTCATTAACAAATCGCTTTCCATCTTTGTTAACAAATACTTGTGTTTCTGCACTGCCCCATACACCGGAGAACAGACTACCTGTTACAGGGTGTGAACTGGGCATCAGCTGTAAAAAGCCCATGCCAACTAAGTTAGCACCAATATCTTTGCCCATAATGATACCGTCACCGGTAATGTTCGGTGAATTAGTTGAAGGCATTTCTAGTGGCATCTCTTTCCAGTAGGTGTTATACTCAGCACGCATTTCTGGGTTTTCCCCATAGCCGCCTGTTGCAACCACAACGCCGCTATTTGCGTTTATGATTATTTCTGTTCCATCGGCTTTTTCAGCTTTTGCACCGACGACTCTACCATCTTCAACAATTAATTCAATACCACGGGTCTCAAGCATAATCTCGACACCTAAACCCTTGGCAGCGGGTTCTAATACTTCAATATAACTGGAGCCTCTGCCAACGCTATTAGTCCTCGGCCAAAGAGCTCCTAATACAGTACTTACATTTTCCCTAACTTCGATGCCATGACCTTCCAACCATTTGAGAGCATCAAGCGCATTTCCACACATTACACGTACAAGTTCTAGATCCCCAGTAATTGAGTTACCTTCTAAATCTGTCCTTTGTCCACCAAGGTAAGTGTGTATCATGTGTAGCTCTACACTGTCAAACAATACATCGGTATCACCAGTTTCCAAATACTCGGTGATTTGTGATTTTAGTTCAACCAGAGTGGGTTGAAAATCACCAAAATCACTTTCTTTGGCTTCCAGTATGGCTTCTAGATCGGCCATCAAAGCATCATTCATTTCCGCTTTCTGCTGGCTATCAGGATTTACAGAGTTAAATGCGCCTCCGGCAATCACTGTATTTCCACCTAAAAACGCAGCCTTCTCTATCAAAATCACATCGGCTCCGTTTTCTGCTGCAGAAGTGGCAGCAGCTAAACCTGCACCACCGCCGCCAATAACTAGTACATCTGTGGTTAAAGCTTCACCGCCAGGTTCCTCGTTATTGTTATTATTATTGTTGTTACTACCGCAGGCTGTAGCAAATACCATAACTACTGCCAAAACCAAACATAATAACCATTTATTTGTTGATTTTCTCATTGTGTTCCTCCTTGTTTTCATTGTGTATTACGAAAACATTCCCCTCTACCTTATTTCACTTTTACTAAACTACAGCAGCTTGCAGCGAATTATTTATGCTTCTGCGTCGACACCAGCCTGCTGGATGCAATCACCTACTGCTTCTATGATGGCATCTGACGTAATGGTTGCACCGGAAATAATATCTACTTCTAGTGTCTGACCTTCAATAATCCTAGCTGGTATACGTTCAATTGCTGGGTCTGACAAACCGGCTGATTCAACATGCTCTAGTATTTTGATTTCGCTTATTTCGGTTTCCGAAAAAGTTACTTCAACAGTCATAGGTCCATTGTGGCCAGAGCTTTCTGCCGTGTAAGTTCCTGCCTGGTATAAAGCTTCCGCCTTATCAGAGCAAGCTGAAAGTGACAGTGCCAACACTATTAATACTAAAAAAAACAGTTTCTTGAGCATGTACATTGATCCCCCCTTCATATATGTTTTTTAAGTCTGGGAAAATTATAACAAGCTGCTGCTATATATAAAGACAAGAAACATTGAATCTTATCTTTACATTTAATACTTAATTGTCAGTTTCTCTATCATGCTCGTTACCTTCAATCACCATATGGACACGATTTGGCAGGCAAACGATCATATCCCCAACTCTTTGTTTAAATCCAAAATGAATACACAACTGATCCGGGCAATCAGCATCAATCATCTCTATACCCTCATCATGAATTCGCAAAATATTTTTACCAAAATCAGTTTCAATTTCAATTATCTCTTCATTTTTAGTTAAAGCAAATTCTTGGTAATATTTACCATCGACATAAATACCTGCCCTCAACTGGTCAGCCTGCTCCTGAGCTCTTTGTTGCTGCTGATAATTATAACCAAATAGAGCCGCTCCAATCAGTACGATAACTACAACTATTAGCAAGTCCAATCTTTTCATCTTCTAAATCTCCTTTTGCATGAGAAAAAATGAACTAACTAAATTGTACAATATGGATAGTTCATTGTCAATGTGCTGCTATTTCATAATCGACACACACTGATCCGCATATGACAATGCCCATTAAGAGTAAAGGGGAAACCATTACTGCCACACTTAAATAGGCAATAATGCTGCTTCTCTGTACTATTTTCTTTAACGCACTATGCAAACGAAAGTAGTGGCGAGCACCGGGCAACTACCTTTTGCCTATTCTCTCAACATAATTAAATTGCCAGACACAATACAACCGTACCGTAGTATTATAATTGCTCACTTCGGTTTAATTGTACAATAGCTGATGCACCCTTGTCAATGTTAAATGTTTCACAAGAATATTGCAATAACTCACACTAATCCTTCTTCTGTCCTTTTGCTAACTTTATCCTCATACATTTTTTTGTCCGCTTCCCTCATGACATACTTAAGCGTATCGTATCCTTTTTGGCAACCGCATAGCCTACAGATATGCCCATACAAATACAAGAAGTTCATTTTTTTACCTTCTTAATTTTGCTTGCTCCTTTGTTAAACATGGTCTTGCATATGGGTTCACCTAACCAATTTATGCCTACTGTATTTGCAAGCACTCATTTTTTTACAAATACGCATAAAATCCCGTGTGCATCGGTAGACGCAGCACGGGATTTTAATGTTAAATTACAATTGTTGTCTTGCAAGCAATGGCTATTGCAAAGAAGCTGCAGCTGCAGCCGCTTCTGCTCCAGTAACACGGCCTAAAGTGAATGACATGGTAATGGATGTACCACTGGCGGGATAGATAGTTTTGTAAAGCTGACCGTTAGCAACTTCACCCACAGCATAGAGACCTTGGATAGCTTCTCCTGCAGTGTTGAGCACTTCACCTGCCAAATTAATACGGGGACCACCAAAGGTACCCAAAGTAGCAGGTGATACACTTAATGCGTAGACTTCACCGTCTTCTAGTGGTGCTATCGCAGCGTTACCAAAGTCTTCGTCATTTCCAGCCGCTGCCAATTCATTGAACCGATCTACCGTTGCCATGAAGGCATCAACCGGTACACCAATGGCTTCTGCCAAATCTTCAAAGCTGTCTGCTTTAGAGACATAACCTGTGTCCAAAGAATCTTCTAGAGTTCCAACTACCGGTGAATTCTTGTCAAAGATAGAATAAAAATCGTCACCACCGGTTTCGACCATTTTTTCATACATAATAGCATAGTGGTTGGCTTCATTCATGAACCGGTTTCCGTCCTCATCCACATAAAGGCTAGGCATAAATACCAGCCCACCAAGGGGCCTGGAGTAAGGATAATCAGCGGCAACGCCACGGAAGCCAATAACTCCGTTTTTAGCCACTACATCCGCTCCTGCTTCTACAGCCATGCGCAGACCGTCACCTACGTTGCCAGGAGATACATAACTAATATGGCCCGCGGCAACGGGTGCATACTCTTCAAGCATTTCTACACTCTTGTCAAAGCCACCGGTAGCCAATACAACGGACCCAGCAGTTATGGTAAACAGTTCCCCATTTTCCCCTTCGGCTTCCGCACCGGTCACCCGTCCATCCTCATCAATAATGAGGCTGGTGGCAGCGGTGTTTAACATAATCTCCACTCCTTTTTCACTAGCTACGTCACCAGTGGGACCAATAAGACCAAGGCCTCCGTTCGCTGCAGATACATGACCTCTCAGTGCAGGACTAATGCCCTGAGCCGATAGATTTTCTGAAAACTCAACACCTAAGCCTTCTAACCAGGCAATGGTCTCACCTGAATTTTCGGCGATATAGTTAATCAAGTCTTCATCAACATCGCCCTCAGCCATTTCTATCCAATAGGCGGCTAGGTCTTGCCAATTTTCTTCTACGCCGGCACGTTCCTGTACAGGTGATTCCGCGGCATACATAATACCACCGGATATAACCGTACTACCACCCAGTGCAGGTAGCTTCTCTAGCAAAATCACAGAAGCTCCAGCTTCTACCGCTTCAATGGCTGCTGCCAAACCGGCAGCCCCGCCGCCGATAACCAGCACATCCGTGGTTAATGCTTCGCTATCATCATTATTATTAGGATCATTTGTACCTCCACAGCCTGCCAATGCAACAACCAATAATACAACCATCATCAAAATAAACATCTTTCTTATACCCATTCAAGTCCCCTCTTTTTTCTCTCATAGTAAACCTACACGAAAATACTTTATTTAAGTGTGCATGAATAGCATTACTTATTATAAAAACAGGAATCAGGAGGGATTTGTTGAAACAACACACTAATAGTACGAACTTGTACATCATATACGTCCAAACGTAGGCCCCCTGTACTTCTCTGCGGCTTCAGCGCATTTTACTTGCAGTATGACAAAAACCACGAGTGTAAAACTCCCGTGGTTTCCTTCAGTTGAAATTGTATGAAGCATGACTAAAGTTACGTCATATAATCAGGCAAGGTTGAAACGGTCTGCGTTCATTACCCTATTCCATGCCACTATAAAATGTAAAAATTCAAGCAGTCTCCACAACTTACCGTTGACTTTGCTTCTTTTTTGCTTTATTTTGATACATCCGATTGTCAGCTTTCTTGATGAGCTCTTCAAGACTTGTATCAGATTCGCCAACAGAATATCCAACAGATATGCCCAACTGTAACTTGCTATTGATATTGTTGTTAACAATGGCATTGCAGATTCGTCCCTTAAATTCTTCCGCCTGATACTTATCACATTTTTGTATTATAATTACAAACTCATCGCCCCCTATCCGTGCAATAAAGTCTGCATTTCTTGTAGATGCCTTAAGTAAACTAGCGGCCAATGTAATTAGCTTATCACCTTCTGCATGACCTAAACTATCATTGATTACCTTTAACCCGTCTAAATCACAAAGAAAAGCAGTAACGGGATATTCGACTACAGCTTCAGTAAGAAATTTGTTATAGTAAGTACGGTTATAGAGGCCCGTCATTGTATCGTGATGACTGTTATATTCTGCTTCATTTCTTGATTGAATAAGCAATTCATATTTCTTTACATTTGAGAGAACAAGAGCACTAACGTTTACTAGAGCAATAGATAAATTCAAGTAGTCATCGAAGTGTTGTGGGAACAAAAAATCGCCGACTTTCAAAATACCGAACAACTCGTCATTATACTTAATTTTTATATAAAAACCATTTTTGCATGAATTTAACCAATAATGCATATCGTCATTTAGTACGCCCACCTGAAACTCATGGTCTTGAGCGTTTTTGATTTTGTCTTTTTCAATATAATCGCATGTTTGAGCACCAAAGAGAAAAAGAAACACTTCTTTAATCTTGCCAATAACTTCTCTTTGATTATCAGAATTTGATATTTGCTCCATTACTTTTAAAACTGCAGCATACTCCGCAAGTTGACGGCGTAGATCATTCATTTCTGCTTTACTTTCAGTCTTTATACAATGCAGTCTCCATTCAAGGACAATACTGCGCAAATAGACGGACACCATCTCCAAATCAATTTGTATTACTCTGTAAGGGATATTGAGATAGTTGGATAAATCCTGTAATTTATGCTGGGCTTTATTATCAATACCAGCATCTAAAAACACAAGTTCTTTGGCAAACTCCCCATAGAAATTGCGAGCAATATCCTGTTCAAAACCAGCCTCACGTAAGCGAGATTGCCAGTCAGACAGCCAACCGGAACTGATTAAATAGCCACCATTTTCTATTATATAGTCACTAAATTGCCTGTGTATTAAATGTGAAAAACAAGAAACTGACCGATGCAATTTGTAACCCTCTGGCAGAAGGTGTTTATATTGCATAACATCACAAGATGAACTGCACACAAGTGCAACTTGATTTTGGTGGTATTCCGCTTGCTGGAATAATTGCTGCACACTAACTTTATTTCCCTTTGATTCGCACAAGCTAGGAAATGCACGAACAATAACATCTTCATATTGTTCGTGTTCTGCGGCCTTGCAAAATTCAGAACAATAATTTTCGCAAACTAAAAGAATCAGTTTTTTCATTTTTTATCAACCCAGTTTAATGGGTAGCTACCCCACTTCCTCACAGCCTCACCAATGGCAAGCAGAACATCTTCAGAGACTTGCCATGGAATTTCCCCATGATTATCTGATAATATTAGTCCACCACCAACTCCTGTAGCGGCGATAATCTCTTTCACTTGTTTTTCTGCTATTTGACAATCCCAATTTACCATGTCCATGGCGTTCATGTTTCCAAGTAGGCAAATTTTATTTTGACTAGCTTTTTTAATATGTTCTAAACTATCTAACCCACTGAACCCTAGAACCGCACTGCCCATGGCAACAATGTCCTCTAGGACGGGTAGCGTCCTACCCGAGGCCAAATGCATAGCTGTTGGCCCGTTAATGCGTGCTAACGTCCTTTGATCAACAGAATAGCCGGTCGCAAAATACGTATTTCTTTCAATTATTGTAGGGGAAGCTAAAGGATTAAAGTAACAGATTGCCGTTGCTCCTGCTTTGATCTGTGCATTTGCCCAAGCGACACAAAATTCCTCATTTATTTTCATTAACTTTGTAAAAGAGTCTTTATTGAAATACAACATCTCGATGTATTTTTCAAAGCCTAACTGCATAACTGGCAGTGAAAATGGTGACATAACAACACCAATTATAGGTACACTATCCTTCACTTCTTGCTTCAGTCTACTTGTTACTTCTAATACTCGCCGCAAGGACAGTGACTCATCAATTACAGGAATACTCATATTAGTAATTTGTTGATACGATTGTAACATAGGTTCTCCAGAATTAGGAGGACCATCATCAACAAAGACAACCTCGGCTCCCCAAGCCTCCACCTCTAGCGCTGCATAAAAAAAAGTATAAAGACAATCATTGTTGTATTTTTTTTGCATCGCTAGCTGAGCGTGCACGACATTATCAACTGAAGAAAAGTAATCTTTCACGGTAAGCTTAAGTTCTTTCGCCCCATAAAGCGAAAGAAGTAAAAATAATGGAACCCGGTCAGGCTCTTGGTGACCTAGAGCAGTTAAAACACGTGTTAATGAATTCATAGTATCTTTACTCATCAAATCACACCACCTGACTGATTGTCTCAATAATATGGGAGGCATTTTTACCGTCTGCATCGGCTCCGACTTTTCTCCATAGACTGGAATCTAGCCTAAAGGGAGCCCCTCCAACAATGATGCGAATTTTAGATTCTCTTTTTTCCAGTTCATCCTTAATATCTTTAACCTTCATCGCAGACGTAAGCATTAAAGTTGAAATTAATAGAACATCAATCTCGTTTTCTATGGCAAGCTTCACGATTTCATCTGCATGTAAGCCGGCTCCAAAATCTATGAGGTGAAAACCATTGGCCCTAACAATTGAAGAAACTATCTTCTTTCCTAAACTATGATGATCCTGTAGTACCACGATTGCTAATCTAGGTTTTGCTTTTCTCTTAATCTGTAGTTTTGGCAAATAACTATCCGTGATTTCTTCCGCAATGACCCCACTCATATAAACCTGAGACAAGGAGACTGTTCCGTCTTCCCATCCGTTTCCAATTTTCTCTAATGCCTGACCGATGATCCTTTCAATAGCTGCAAAGCTTTTAGCGACCGCAAAATACGATTCTATAATTCTTGATGCCTCGACTCTATTTACGGATAGTAATGCATTCGTAAAATCGTCTGATAGTTTTTCATCAATATAATCCACCCTATTCACCTCTTTCGCTAGTACAACTTCTTTCATTCGACATATTAATATAAATAATTGCTAGCGTGACGGACGCCTGAAAAATATCACCATAAACATACCTTCGGTAGCCTGGCTGTTTTTACATATACAATGCTGCAGACCCTTTAGGTTTGCGTTCTAATCTTTCGATTGTTTTGCCTTTTCCAGTATAACAATAACTTATCATAGCGCTTGAAAAATAACAACAAAATATTACAATATTCGCGCTTATTTGGCAATAACGTTTACATTGATTATAAGCTGCATTATCGGTAGCATCCACACACCCCTTCAACTAAAATGTTCCACCCGCAAAGCGGCGCTACTAAGACAAGTACAACGTATATCCTTGTTGCTGGCGCAGGTAGCGGAGAACAGGCTACTAGCGACATAATATTTTACCTTTACACCGTGGCAGTAAGCGATTAGTAATAAAATCTCTAACACAGAATAGCTGATCCAGTTCAGGTGCCAAAAAGGCTGTGCTGACAAAGAGGACGCATATGTTTTAGCTGAGATCTTAATATTCACCCTACGCGCACGGTGTGTACCGGAAGGGGGGTCATTAGTGCTCTAGCCGATGCGGGGCGACGATCGCTTCCGTGGCAAGCATCCGTTTGAGGATAAAGACTTTGTGAAGATGAACAGATTCTTCTCGGCGAAAAGGTAAAATCAATCTAGTACAGCCTTCTTCCTATATACGAAAGATTACGCTGTTTACAAAGAACCCACAGGAGTTAAAAAACTCCCGTGGGTTCTTTATTTGTATGGAGCCGGTCGGAGGTTTTGAATACCCAACATGCTGATTACAATTCCTGATTGAGAGCTCTTTTCCCTAACTTAAATCGAAACGGTCTGCGTTCATTACCTTATTCCATGCCGCTATAAAATCTAAAACGAACTTCATTTGCGCATCATCACTCGCATAGACCTCTGCAATTGCCCGAAGTTCAGAATTTGAACCAAATAGTAAGTCAACACGAGTACCCGTCCATTTGAGTTCACCCGTCTTTACATCTCGCCCCTCGAAAGTGTCACCGTCTTCAGTGGTCATGTTCCACTTGGTGCCCATGTCGAGCAAATTTATAAAGAAGTCATTTGTTAGTGTTTCGGCATTCTTAGTAAAAACGCCGTGCGGAGACTTTTTGTAATTAGTATTTAATACCCGCATGCCACCAACAAGAACCGTCAGCTCAGGTGCTGTCAACCCGAGTAACTGTGCTCGATCAACCAGCAATTTTTCAGCAGGCACGGCATATTGAGCTTGGCTGTAATTGCGGAAGCCATCTGTCTTCGGCTCAAGTACCGCAAATGCGTTTACGTCGGTTTGTGCTTGCGACGCATCTGTGCGACCTGGTGTAAAGGGAACAGATACAGCAAAACCAGCGTTTTTAGCCGCCTGCTCGACACCTGTGCATCCTGCTAAGACAATCAAGTCTGCAAGGGAAACCTTCTTATTGCCGGACTGTTCACTGTTAAACGCAGTCTGAATTTTCTCAAGAGCTTGAAGCACGGTTTGCAGTTTTTCTGGTTGATTAACGTCCCAGTCCTTTTGTGGTGCCAAGCGAATGCGAGCTCCATTAGCCCCACCCCGCTTATCGGAGCCACGGAACGTGGATGCCGATGCCCAGGCAGTGGAGACCATTTCACTTATCGACAAGCCTGAAGCAACAATTCGACCTTTAAGGTCAGCAACATCTTTTTCATTGATCAGTTCATGATCAACGGCGGGCACCGGATCTTGCCAGATCAGCTCCTCATATGGAACCTCTGAACCAAGGTAGCGCGTAGTTGGACCCATGTCACGGTGTGTCAGTTTAAACCATGCACGAGCGAAGGCATCCGCAAACTCATCTGGATGCTCATAGAACCGCTTGGCGATCGGCGCATAGATGGGATCCATCCTCAATGCAAGGTCGGCCGTCGTCATGATGGGTGCATGGGTTCTTTCAGGGTCGTGGGCATCAGGTACAGTAACTGATGCAGCAGGATCCGTTGGAATCCATTGCCAAGCACCTGCAGGACTTTTGACCAAATCCCAATCGTACTTAAACAAGGTGTCAAAATAGCTATTGTCCCATTTTATTGGTGTGGGAGTCCAAGCGCCTTCAATACCACTAGAAATCGTATCAACGCCCTTACCGCTACCGAAACTATTCTTCCAGCCAAGACCCTGTTCTTCGATACTGGCAGCTTCGGGCTCCGGACCTACATGGGTCGCACTACCTGCGCCGTGACACTTGCCAAATGTGTGACCGCCTGCAACCAGTGCCACAGTCTCCTCATCATCCATGGCCATACGTGCAAAAGTCTCGCGAATATCTTTACCAGAAGCAATTGCACTGGGTTGACCGTTCGGTCCTTCTGGATTTACATAAATAAGGCCCATCTGCACCGCAGCAAGGGGATTTTCCAGCTCTCTCTCACCAGAATAACGCTTATCACCGAGCCACTCATTCTCGGCACCCCAGTAAACATCCTCTTCAGGCGCCCAGATGTCCTCGCGACCACCAGCAAAACCAAAGGTTTTAAATCCCATGGACTCCAGGGCGCAATTACCTGTAAGAATCATAAGGTCCGCCCAAGAAATCTTTTTGCCGTATTTCTGCTTAATGGGCCAAAGCAAGCGGCGTGCTTTATCAAGGTTTACATTATCTGGCCAGCTGTTTAGAGGCGCAAAACGTTGGTTCCCCGACCCTGCGCCACCACGGCCGTCGCCCATACGATATGTGCCTGCACTATGCCATGCCATACGGATGAAAAGTGGGCCGTAATGCCCGTAGTCTGCAGGCCACCATTCCTGTGAATCGGTCATTAGCACCTTCAAGTCATTTTTCAATGCCTCAAGATCAAGTTTTTTAAATTCTTCAGCATAGTTAAATTCTTCACCCATGGGGTTGCTCATGGGAGCATTCTGATGCAGCATCTTTAAATTCAGCTGATTTGGCCACCAGTCCCGATTTGTCGTTCCACCAGTAGCAACCTTATGACTCGTCATTCCTGTTACTGGACATTTTCCTTTTTCATGCATAAACAAATCCTCCTTCGTACTAATTTAAACTAATTAATTTCGTTAACAAAGGGCATACCAGAGAATCAACTTAAAATTACCTTATCTCTAATTTACATCATAATCAGGCAATTGTTATTGCACAGTTATTAAATACGTCTTCTGAATAGCCCGTACTTTCATGCCAATGCTTGACATTATCCAGTATTTTCCCTATGACCAATTCTCAATTGTAACCTATGCTTTGTCTTTTATACAGCTGAAGCTATGTAAATAACCACGGGCCAGTTTAGTTTGAACTGGCCCGTGGTTATTTGCGTTTTTTTATGCATGCTATCGCTAGGGAGAAATCAATCTTCCGTATGTTGTACCAAGGTTCTTTGAGGGATTAATGACCGAAGACCTGTCAATCGCAGTGCTTCATCTTTGCTGTTGATACATACGTCTCTTACTCCACGCAGTAGTGTACCAGCGATAGTGTCATCCCAAAACCATTTATCAAGTACCTGACTAGTCAAATCAGCGGCACCCGGTTGTGCCGTGATAGCCTCGTAATAATAAGCCTTCAAATCCTCAGCTGCATACCTGAGTTCTTGAACTAAAGAGACATCCTCGCGGGGATTCTGAGGAATAATACCACTAAGGAAAGAGCACAAAAAATCTGCGATTATCTCCGGTGTGAGTTTGCTGATGCCGACGATGGAACGTCCCCGCGCTTTTACTGCCTGTTCATACCAGGGTCGCATCGAAGTCATTTCTACTTTGAAGTTGGAACAAAGGTCTTCAGCCTTTGTTTGGTTAACCTGCTCCTTTTGCGGAACATATGGGCAGGCTAGCATCATCGGTTCATTTGTAGATATTTCTGGGGCATCCTCTAGGAAATCCATAAGCACTGGACCGTTGGTAGCTTCAAGAAGATTAAGTGCTGCCATCAGAACACGCTTCTGAAAAGCCGGATTATTCGGTACTCCAAATGGTCGCCCAAGTTCAAACGGTACCCAGAGTGCCCGTGGAGGTTTGATAATTTCTGTATGTGGCCGAATCAAGCTGATTTGTGTTGTTGCAATACCTTCTTCTTCAAAAAAATGTGCCAGCCCGCCCACGGCGCGCGTGCAAAATGGTCAGACCGGTACCAACAATACGGTATCGACGTTGTCTTTTTTTAATAATCCTGCCAGGTAACGAGCCGATTGTTCCCATTTTATTGGATCGATGGCACCCAT
>JANKMV010000280.1 GCA_024650095.1 Bacillota bacterium
ATGAATCAATACCGATGTGGTATATCTATACAAGAGGGAAAAGTGGCTGTACTAACTGTAATATAGGCGTGAGAATATCTGTCGAGAACAATGATTTTTTTACTGGTAAAGTTTATTTTGACCCTGAAAAAAAAGATAGTTACCGTAACATAAGTGAATCTGATGGCATCTTTTGCGGAAAAACAATATACGACGATAATAAAGATACAAGCCCTACCCAGGGAAACATGAATTCGTATACATCATCAGGTTTAAGCGTTGGACTTACTAGCGTACCCAAATTAGGATTAGAAGGTAAAACTACTGCATGGTCTTATGAAAAAGAAGCACGATTTTTTACGCTTGATACCGGAATACATGCAGATAAGATTTTTATAGGATTAGAAAATTCCTTTTTTGATAGTCTTAAAATTACTATCAGTCCTTTACAGACAGATGAACAGGTAGAGAACGCAGAAAAGGAGATTGAAAAATTACTTGGAAAAGACCGTTGTGAGCCTAGTAAATTAAAAGGTACTTTAAGGTTTGACTAGCAAATGTCTACCCGGACAGGAATGCAGAACGGGTCTGTACCCAATAATTCGCATTGACCACCGGTCGGACAACTCTGGCAAGTAGGGGGCAGCCCCTACAGACTGCCAGATTCTTATAAGCGGAAACTGGGGCAAAATGGATTTTTTTTCCACAGATTCTAAATCATAACGAATTGCAATTGAAAAAAGGGCGCCGAAAAAGTAATTGGCTACGTTTAAAACCATTGTTTCCACCGATATATCGTAGATTCATCGGCCGCCACTGATAGCGTGGAATCTGCAGACACTGCTGCTTCGATGCTCTCACTACTGTGACGCCTGTAGGACATCAGGATATCCGGAAGCTCGTGGTGAATTCGACTGGCATGGTGCACATTCTAGCCTGCGGATCATTAAAACTAAGTGCTCTCCTAATCCATTGATGTAGCCCCGCCGCCTGCTGTCGATGACTTTTAGGGGGCACCACAGCAGGGGAACGGATTCTGTTCACCACTTCTAACAAAAACACCTGTTTCAGGGTTTTCATCCAGCTCATAATCTGATAAAATGACCATAGAGTTGGGGCGCCCCTGGTACTACTGTTATCAGCAGTAGCACATTAAAAAACGGGGGCGTCTTTCCTTTCTAAAGATTCTATGGTCATTATATCCAGCAAAACCTGGTCAGGCAATACCGTCCGCTTTCGGTCCTTTTTGGTCAGCGTAAACAGCCAGCTTTAAAAGGCAAAAAAAGAAGCCCACCACCATAGTTAAGTGATGAGATGCTACTATCGGCTCCTACTTATAAAGCTTTTATTTCTGTCTTTACCGGAACTTTGTTTTCTATTTTTGCTTCTATGATTGTATACAAATCAATATCATTTTCAGGGGTTTCAATTGTTACTATTAGTGCATACCTTACTTTGGAATTATATCTCTTTAAATTAGTTCTTGTCTTCCACCAACCCGTTACGGGGTACACCGCAATATAATTACTCTGACTCAATTGGCTTGCGGTTCCATCCCATATATCTGAGTGAATTGAGCCTACATTGCGGTTACCTATTCCGATGCCCCATCTATCACTATCATTTTTTACCTCACCTTTGTCTTCCTCATCTTCTCGTATAGCTTCATTTATTCTTTTTAGAAAGTTATCCTTATCTTCTGTTGGATTATTCACATCAAATAATAAGCTAGATGATGGGTATCTATATTTATCTTTCCAGCCCACTTCTCCTGGACCAGGCTCTATATAATATGAAAGCGTTACTTTCATTCTGACCCTAACATCATCCAGTTCTAATAGTAAATCATCTGGCCATGGTAATTCGTGAATATGCATTTTATTAGAGGTGATACTACCAGATGCTTTTTTGATAAACGGCTGCAACTCATCTTCAATAATTAAGTTTACACTATTTTCAGCACTCCATATAGCTCTATCTAAATCGGGGACTCCATAGCCACAAATTCGCAAAAGTCTCCTATAATCACTTCTTTTAGGCGTTCCATTACCTAGTATTTTCTTCTTCATCACATCAGTCCATTCAGCCGAATGGATTATTAGAGCTCTTATTGTTTCAGGCCACAACCTAGGGTACTGGTGTTGGATGTTTGCTGCTAACCAGGCGGCTTGCGCAGTTGCTGAACTTGTCATGTTTATAGTATCAAACGATTTTCCTACCATAAAATTTTTATTTGTGGTTAACAGCTGCAAGTCTTCAAACTCAGAATAAAAATCAGTTTTCTTATCATGAGCTAAATTGCCCCCTTCTAGGACAATATCAGGTTTAACAGGCCACTTCTTATCCCAATACAAAGATGAAGAAGTAAAGGGTGAATAACTACCAGGTTCAACTATAGCCTGATAATCCTCACATTGTGGATCGGAAATATTAAATTTCTTGGTATACGCTCCAACTGTTATAGCATTCCATGCTTGTCCGGGGTCCTCAATAGGATGATTTATGATAGCTACTGTACAGTCATTAGTCTCAATTATTTCATCTACTGTTGTATTCCCAGCTGAAATAAACATTAGTTTGCGATTATCTTCCTCTGACTCTGCTTCATATACACCTGCAGTAATTGCATCAACTGCTCCTGACCATGAAGATGGTCGTCCATCTTTTTCTATATCACTATCTGGTGATGTAATTGCCATACATATCGAGCGATTTGTTTCCGGATTTTCAATTTCCGCTAAACTTACAGCATTAGCTGTAATATAACCATACAGTTCAGGTTTATTATCTGTCCCTTGGTCCATTATCTTAACAGATTCAAGGAAGTGATAGACTTCTATTACAGCCATACTTTCTAGTTTTTCTTCAAGATTAAAATATGTCGCTATTCCGGCCATACGAGTTCCGTGTCCATCTTTGTCGTGTACGCCCTTATTTGAATCTACAGCATGCATATCTTTGTCTTTTAATACTTGAGACAAGAGGGGATGACCATTATTAACACCGGTATCAAGTACGCAGACACTTGTGTTAGAAACTTTCGATGTGTCAACTCTTTTTTCTAAATCCTCAACCCAGTCTCCCTGCTCTTCCTCTGATAGTTCCACAAAGAAACTCACTGGGGTTGCCATTTTCCTTATCTCAGCTATTCTAGAGCTTGCAACTTGGAGAATTGACAACTGATTCTTATTAGCATTTACCCCTACTACTATTCTTTCAGGAAAAACTATTTTTTGTTCCTTATATGAGATATTATTATTTTTGCAAATTTCAAATAACTCAGCTACTACACCTTCAGCATTTTCACTAACTTCAGCCCTTAACCATATCTCACACCATGAAGGCTCCATTTGTGGTATGGATGTTTTGTTTCCAATCCACAAGTCGTCTACCAAAGCTAAATTCATATTTTCTAT
>JANKMV010000281.1 GCA_024650095.1 Bacillota bacterium
GCGCTTATCAAGTTCGCCAGCCATCTCCATCACATCTTGTAAGCGATCAAATGCAAGTCGTAAAAGAACTACGTGAAAAAACCGGCGCAGGTATGATGGATTGCAAAAAAGCATTGGCCGAAACTGGCGGTGACTTGGATAAGGCCACTGAGCTATTACGAGAAAAGGGACTAGCTGCTGCCGCAAAAAAAGCAGGTCGCATTGCAGCCGAAGGTCTTGTTGATTCGTATATACATATGGGTGGTCGTATCGGTGTGTTGCTAGAAGTGAATTGTGAAACGGATTTTGTGGCAAGAACAGAGGAGTTCCGCTCTTTTGTGCGCGATGTCGCCATGCAGATTGCTGCAACCAATCCGCTCTATTTAGATCGTAAAGAAGTTGATGAGGAAGTTCTGGAAAAAGAACGTGAAATACTGAGGGCACAAGCTTTACATGAAGGTAAACCGGAAAAAATTGTGGAAAAAATCGTGAGCGGTCGCATTGAGAAATATTATATTGAAAACTGTTTGTTAGAACAAGCGTTTATTCGTGACACAGAACTGAGTATAAACGACCTTTTAAAACAGAAGATTGCTAAAATCGGTGAAAACATTTCCGTCCGCCGTTTTGTACGTTATGAAATGGGCGAAGGGTTGGAAAAAAAGAGCTGTAATTTAGCTGACGAAGTAGCTGAAATGACCAAATCTTCGTAGACTCTGTAGGAATAACTGTAAAAAAGAGCACTCCGGTGTTCTTTTTTTACAGGATTATGACATTATCATGTTGAATAATTTGACTGGAGGCATGCGGCTCGTATGGAAAAAGCAGTTTATAATCGAGTTATCCTTAAATTAAGTGGTGAAGCATTAGCCGGTGACAGGGGTTTTGGTATAGATCCAGACGTTTTACGTGATATAGCAGCACAGGTGGAAGACGTGTGGAAACTGGGCGTAGAGGTAGCCATTGTGGTCGGCGGTGGTAACATCTGGCGCGGTGCTCCTGCGGGAGAGCGCGGCATGGATCGGGCTACAGCAGACTATATGGGGATGCTGGCCACCGTTTTAAATGCCATGGCGTTGCAGGATGCCTTGGAATCTCGCGGCGTTGATACGCGTGTGCAAACAGCAATTGAAATGCAACAAGTAGCGGAACCCTATATTCGTCGCCGTGCCATACGGCATTTAGAAAAAGGTCGCATTGTTATCTTTGCAGGTGGAACTGGAAATCCTTATTTTTCCACCGATACCACAGCTGCACTACGTGCAGCAGAAATAGAAGCCGAGGTCATCCTGCTCGCCAAAGGCAAGGTGGACGCTGTCTATGATGCAGACCCCTTAACAAACCCCACAGCGAAGAAATTTACCGTCTTAACCTATATTGACTTATTAAACCGAGGGTTGGGTGTAATGGATTCCACCGCAGCATCCCTGTGCATGGACAATAAGATTCCGCTCATCGTATTTGGCCTGAACAAATCCGGTAACATTAAGAAAGTTTTGCTGGGTGAAAAAATCGGGACATATGTAAAGGGGGAATAATAATGGTTAACGAAGTTTTTGCTGATGCAACAGAGAGAATGGAAAAAGCAATTGTGGCCTTACGGAAAGATCTAGCCACACTGAGGGCAGGTCGTGCTACACCGGCACTCCTAGATAAAGTGGTGGTGGAGTATTATGGCGCACCGACGCCCATCAATCAGTTGGCGAATATTTCCGTTCCCGAGCCGCGCTTGTTAGTCATTCAACCTTGGGATAAAACGGCTGTAGCGGACATTGAAAGAGCCATCATGAAGTCTGATTTAGGTCTTAATCCCAATAGTGACGGCACACTTATTCGGTTGGCTATTCCACAGCTTACAGAAGATCGTCGCAAAGAACTGGTTAAAATTAGTAAGAAGAAGACAGAAGATGGCCGTGTTGCCATTCGCAATATTCGGCGTGATGCCAACGATGAAATAAAACGCATGGAAAAAGCGCATGAAATTACAGAAGATGAATTACATAAGGCGCAGGACGATATTCAAAAACTCACGGATAAAATGATTGAAGACGCGGATAAAGTTCTAGCAGATAAAGAAATGGAAATCATGGAGGTCTAAAATTATGGGCCAACGTGGAGAGTATCCCGATGTCCTCGCCTATCCTATTGATGAAGCCATACGCGTTTCAGAAAGTTGGGGTCTAGAGCCGCACCTATTACGTACCGTTGCCCCCAAACGATCAGGCACCGGTAGAGAACGGGTGATCAGAGTTCGTCTGACGCAAGATAAAACCGTGTTAGAGCTGATGGTTGCGGCAGAAGATTGGGGACAGAGGATGCAGTAAATTGCATACACCCACACCCCCTCAGTGAGGGGGTGTCCTGTTATTATTGCGAGTTGAGGTGAACGGTTTGTCTTTTTCACTAAAAGGTTTATTTACAAAAAAAGTCTCAACAAAAGAAGAACCTAGTGGAGAAGTGCCACGTCACGTTGCCATCATAATGGATGGTAACGGTCGTTGGGCAGCACACAGGGGTTTGCCACGTACAGCTGGTCACCATGCTGGGATGGTTGCATTACGAAGAACAATTCGTTCTGCCAATGATTTGGGGATTGCAGTATTAACCGTTTATGCCTTTTCCACGGAAAATTGGAATCGTCCTAGCCGTGAGGTGGATTTTTTAATGCGGTTACCCAACGAGTTCTTACGAACAGACCTGCCAGAATTGATAGAGAAAAATGTTCGCGTTACCATGTCTGGTTTCAGGGAAGGACTTCCCAAACATACCAAAGATGCCATTGATGACGCCATTTCTAAAACGGCGACTAACACTGGCATGGTACTTAACTTCGCCTTAAATTATGGCAGCCGTGCTGAAATCGTTAAGGCCGTACGTGAGATAGCAGAAGAAGTATCACAAAAGCAACTGACATTTGACGAGATCGATGAGGTTACAGTTAGTCAACACCTCTATACCGCTGGTCTGCCAGATCCTGATTTACTCATTCGACCAAGTGGTGAAATACGTTTAAGTAATTTTCTACTCTGGCAATTGGCATACGCTGAACTCTGCTTTATAGACGTGTATTGGCCAGATTTTAAGCACGAACACTTGGTTGCGGCCATTGAAGTGTATTGTAAGCGGGACCGACGATTTGGTGGCATAAAGCTCTAGGGGGGATTTGATGTTAAGACAGCGCCTGATTAGCGCTCTAGTGGTAATCCCGCTAGTCATCGGGGCCATTTGGTACGGTGGTATTATATTTTACGCGGTTGTTCTTTTGGTTAGTTGTCTCGCGTTACGCGAAGTTTACGTTCTGGGGGGAATGAGTACACGACCCCTAATTACATTGGGAATTGTTGCCAACATTTTTTTGTTGACTATTGCCTATGTAACCGCTGTTGAGCAGTTATTTGTCGGCC
>JANKMV010000282.1 GCA_024650095.1 Bacillota bacterium
CAATTAATCGCCTTCTTGTGGTAGTGTGAGTACAGTTTTTAATTAGAATTGAATAATTACATTCGATAATTTGATATGTGAGGACGCTAGTACGACTACATAACGAGGAATATGTTGTTGAAATGTAGGTTGAATCTCTTGCGATAGAGATGTAAAGAGTTGCTTGTAACAAAAATAATTGGGCAGATGTATGTTTAAGGTAGATATGTTATAATGTTAGCTGTGACAAGGTTGTGGTGAAAGCTTGTTCGCTTTTATTAGATGGAATCGTGTTAACGAAGTGTAAGGAGAGAGTATAAAAATAATAGATTACAGGAAATTTTGTTGCCATCGTTACACAATTGCCACAGAGGAGGTTCTCTGCCTTGACAGACAAGCAACTATCAAGATGGGAAACATTAAAAGAAAAATTTCACAGCACCATCGATAAGCAAATTCACAAAGATAATCCACATAAAGTAGCATTGGGATGCGCTCTTGGTGTTGGTATAAACTTTTTTCCCACAGTGGGTCTTGGTTTTCTTTTTGCTTTTTTATTAGCGATTATTTTTCGAGCCAACCGCGCCAGTGCCGCTGTAACCAGTCTGGTTTCTGGACCACTGATTCCCTTTATGTACGCCATTAATTTAGTTGTTGGTGGCCTCGTCCTCACGCCCGTAGCGGGTCAGGAAAATCTGGTAGAATTTATCATTCATCAGTATGCCGTTATATTAAAGTTGGGTAATATGCAGGACAAAATTTTTGGCTTTTTAGAATTTTTTGGCTCTACATTTATGCTGGGTGCAGCCATTAATGCCACCATCTTTGGCATCGGTTTTTATTTTTGGGTGAGCTATCTGTTGAACAAAAAAACGGGCCGTAACAATAAACCCGGTGGTAATGGTAGGTAAGGAGACACCATGGAACATATAAAAACAATGTATAGCAAAAAAATAGCTACAGACGTGGGTGAAATCGTTATTGAAGGTCCTGTGCCCAGTGATATCATGAGGGAATATAGTTTTCACGATGGGCTACGTGCTTTTAGGGAGCCGAAAGGCCAGTTTAAGGCCATTTTGGAAATAGCAGAGCTTGCAGAAGGGCGCATTATTATTGCTAGAAAAGAAAAAGTGATCGTGGGTTATGCCACTTTACTTTATCCCGAAGTACCTGAACGGTGGGCCGAGGGAGACATGGATGACCTGTTAGAGCTTGGTGCCATCGAAGTGGCGTTAGATTACAGGAAATACTCCCTTGGCAAAAACATTTTGGCTGTGGCTATGCTCGATCCCTACATGGAGCACTACATTGTTATTTCTACAGAATGTTATTGGCACTGGGATTTAAGTCATTCTGGTCTTGATATTTGGGAGTATCGCAGTGTGATGGAGCGGACCATGGCTGCAGGAGGGCTAAAGTGGTTGACTACAGATGATCCGGAAATCAACGCGCACCCCGCCAACTGTCTTATGGCTAGAGTGGGCAAGCATGTGCCTGCTACTTCAGTGGTTAAGTTTGACCAACTTCGCTTTAAATATAAGACTATGTACTAATGGGAGGCCGCATATGTTCATTAAAGATATCATGAAAACCCAACTGATTACCCTACGGGAGGATGCCCTCATTGGGGAAGCGTTGCAATTAATGAATAAGAATCGTATTCGACATTTGCCCATCGTTGATGAGAAACAGGGCATCGTGGGAATTGTGTCGGACCGGGATATCAGAGAAGCCAGTCCCTCTAGTCTAGAGCAAACGCATGATCGTTTTCTGCATTTTCCCGTAGGTGAGATCATGACCAAGAACGTGGTGACGGGCAGCCCTTTGGATTCCATAGAAGACGTGGCAGCTTCCTTTTATGAATATAAAATTAGTTGTTTACCCATTACGCAGAATGAAAAATTGATTGGTATTGTGACGGAGACGGATCTGCTATGTGTCTTCATTGAACTGACGGGGGCACATCAACCAGGATGTAGAATCGAGGTGCGCGTTGATAATTCTGCGGGGATGCTCTCCGATGTCACTGCCATTATTGCAAAATTACAGATCAACATCATTAGTGTTTTTGTTTATCCTGATACGGATGAAAACTTTAAGGTGTTGGTGATTCGCATGCAGGTGATGAATCCGAAAAACGCGATTCGCGAACTTACAGCTAAAGGATATCATGTGTTATGGCCAATGATATAGGGGCGGAGCATCTTTTCATCTACACAGATAAGTTTAGTACCTATAAGCTTGCGCCTGACCATCCCTTTGACCCTGTGCGCTCTAAACTTGCCTATCTGCTTTTACAAGCCAGTGGCTGTTTAGAGGCAAGCCAAGTCGCAGCACCTACTGCAGCTAGTATAGAAGAACTCCTCTTGGCCCACGATCAGGATTTCGTGGCGGTGGTGCAGCGGGGCGTGCAAAATGCGAAAGCAGATGCACTGCCGTATGGTTTAGGTACAGAGGATACGCCGCTTTTCGCAGGTATGCATGCTTCAGCAGCCTTGGTGGCCGGTGCCACCCTGACAGGATTGAAGCATGTTTTAGCTCATACAGGGGCTCATGCTTTTAATCCTGCTGGTGGTTTGCACCATGCCGGTGCGCGAAAAGCGTCTGGTTTTTGTGTCTATAATGATATTAATATCGCCATTGCCTATTTGCGGCAGCATTATGATTTCAAGGTGCTGTATGTGGATACCGATGCTCACCATGGTGATGGTGTGCAGTGGCATTTTTACGATGATCCTAGTGTGTGTACACTGTCTATCCACGAAACGGGCAGATATCTTTTCCCCGGCACAGGGACGGTGCGAGAGAGGGGCAGTGATAAAGGATACGGTTTTACCTTTAATGTGCCCCTTGATGCTTTTAGTGAAGATGATTCCTTCCAATTTGTCTATCAGAACGCGCTTTTATCCATCGCAAATTATTTTCAGCCCGATATTATTATTTCACAACATGGAGTGGATGCACATTTCTTGGATCCTATGTCGCACCTCTCCTTGACCATGGACTCCTATCGCTATATTCCCAAGCTATTGCATCAGGTTGCGCACCAATATTGCCAGGGCCGTTGGTTAGCGGTGGGTGGGGGCGGTTATAATGTCTTTAGTGTGGTCCCTAGAGCGTGGGCGTGGGTATGGCTGGAAATGAATGGGTGTCAAGCGCTGGCACAAGGGCAATTACCTCAGGCATGGGTGGATCTAGTAGCAAGAGAGTATGGCAAAAAGATCGCGAGCACGTGGGATGATGAAATGAAAAACTATAAAAATATTCCCAGACGAGCAGAAATAACGGACAAGAATAAAAAAAACCTCATTGCTGCCCTCCATGCCATTACGCAAGGAGAAATCGGTAATGATTATTTAGCGAAACTCTCACAGCGGAATGAACTGTAGCACGGGTAAGCT
>JANKMV010000283.1 GCA_024650095.1 Bacillota bacterium
AAGGCAGGCCAGACAGCAGAAACAAATGTATTGTTCCCTGCTTCCAAAAAAAGCGTAGAAATACCACTTAAGAGAGATACTGTGGCAATCTGTACGGTAACCAGCCAGACTGTGGAGTGAAGAACTGCAAATTTACCCACGAAAATAATATGGAGAGCAAAGGATATGGCACAAAATAAAACGAGAAAATCACCAATATTAAAGTTACTTACACTGCCACCGGAAATAAAAAAAAGGCCAATGGTTGCAGATACAGCACCGATCACCACCCCCATACCCGGCCATGCTTTCGAAATAAGAGTACTAAATAAGGGCACGCATACTACGGAGAGGCCTGTAATAAAACCGGTGTTAGAGGCAGATGTATAAAATAAACCCACCGTCTGAAAAGAATATCCAGCAAAAAGAAAGATGCCTAACAAGAAACCCGCCTTGACAGTCGTTAACTCGATACGGTGCCGCTGTGGAATGGCAACAAGCAACATAACCAAAGCTGCCAGGCCAAAACGATAGAAGTTAAAGGCAAATGGGGGTAGTAATACAATGGCATTTTTTACAGTAACAAATGTAAGACCCCAAATAGCTGCCACCGCAAGTAAAGATACATCTGCAAATACATATTTACACGATTTTTTCGTCAAATCTCTATCTCCTTTAGTTCAAGTAACGTTTATCCATCGATATCTCTTTATTTTACCATGTAAAATAGTTGTAATAAACACTTATTCTATTCTATCACCATTTTATTAGCTTTATTTTTTTGGATGTGAAGTGGTAAAACTCATATTCTGATCCATGTTAAGTATTCTTGACAGTGACGTCCCTTATCTGATACAATAAATAAAATTTGTAGCACCTTTAACTTAGTCCAGAGAGGCTAAAAAGGAGGCTTTATGCGTATGTATTTAATTAACCAGGGATTTGGCTAACCGGAGCGGCTCGCGTATGCCGTAGGTTAGCTTTTTTCATAGCTATTCTGCTAAAACCAACCAGGAGGGATACAACATGCTTACTCGTTTAGCTTTGGAAAATGGAAAGATATTCTATGGAGAAGGATTTGGTGCCACCGGTACCAGCTCTGGTGAAGTTGTATTTAATACAAGCATGACAGGTTACCAGGAAATCCTTACAGATCCTTCCTACTGTGGTCAAATTGTGACCATGACGTACCCGCTCATCGGAAACTACGGTATTAATCTCGATGACTTTGAGTCTCGTCGCTCGTTTGTCCGCGGCTTCGTTGTCAAAGAGGCTTGCGCACATCCCAATAACTGGCGTAGCAAGGGCACATTAGCTGAGTACCTACAAGACAATGATATTATTGGCATCTCCGGCATTGATACACGTGCGCTGACTCGGGTTATCCGTCACTTCGGTACACTGCGTGGCATCATCTCAAGTGATGATTTTAGCGATAATGAACTCATTGACAAAGCAAAAATGGCACCAGATATTTCTGGACAAAATTTTGTGAGTCAAGTAACGACACCAGACGTATTTAATATGGCAGGTCCAGGTCATCGAGTCGTACTGTTGGACATGGGCACCAAGTTTAATATCGCAAAAAGTTTGCATGAGCTAGGCTGTGATGTCACAGTTGTACCAGCCACCACCTCATCGCAAGCAATATTAGACTTTAATCCAGCGGGTTTAGTTATATCAAATGGTCCAGGAGACCCTAAGGATAACCCGATCACCATTGCCACTGTGCAAGAATTAGTGGGCAAGCTTCCCATGTTCGGCATTTGCCTAGGACACCAACTGCTAGCACTTGCCTTAGGTGGGGATACCTATAAACTGAAATTTGGTCATCATGGTGCCAATCATCCTGTGAAAGACCTTGAAACAACGAAAGTACAAATCACGTCTCAAAATCACGGTTACGCCGTCAACGAAGAAGCGCTAGACAAAATGAACATTACCATCACACACCGCAATTTAAATGATCACACTGTGGAAGGTTTTCGTCATAATCAACATGATATTGTTAGTGTACAGTATCACCCGGAAGCGAGTCCTGGCCCCACCGACTCCACCCATCTTTTCCACCGCTTTCTAGATGCAATGAAAAACTAAACAAACGTTAAGAGGTGTTACCTTGCCAAAATACAAAAATATCAAAAAGGTAATGGTGATTGGTTCTGGTCCCATTATCATCGGACAAGCTGCTGAATTTGATTACGCGGGAACCCAAGCTTGTCGCGCCCTCAAAGAGGAAGGAATCGAGGTGGTCCTGGTAAATAGCAATCCAGCAACCATCATGACCGATGCCAATATAGCTGACCGTGTCTATATTGAACCCTTACAAATTGGCACCCTTACAGAAATTATTGCCAAGGAAAGACCAGATGGCTTACTCCCCACATTAGGTGGACAAATAGGCCTCAATGCAGCTAAGGACCTAGCTGAAAAAGGCATATTAGAGCAGTACGACGTTACCTTGCTGGGGACACCCCTAGACGCGATTATTCGTGCTGAGGATCGCGAGCATTTTAAGAATACGATGCAAGAGCTTCAGGAACCCATATCCCCCTCTGCCATCGTTTCTTCTGTGGAAGATGCCATGTCCTTTGCAGAAGAAATTGGTTATCCCTTGGTCATTCGCCCCGCGTATACCATGGGTGGAACCGGTGGCGGGTTTGCAGCCGACGAACATGAATTACGCCTCACAGCACAACGCGGATTAAAAGCCAGCCCCATTGGCCAGATCCTGGTGGAACGAAGCGTCGCTGGCTGGAAAGAGATAGAATTTGAAGTCATGCGTGATGGTAACGATAATTGCATTACCATCTGTAGTATGGAAAATATTGATCCCGTGGGTGTGCATACGGGCGATTCCATTGTGGTTGCACCTGCTCAAACATTAACAGACAAAGAATACAATATGCTACGCACCACTTCGTTAAAAATTATCCGCGCGCTAGGAATTGAAGGCGGTTGTAATATCCAGTTTGCACTGGACACAGATAGCTTCAATTATGTGGTGATTGAAGTGAATCCCCGCGTATCCCGCTCCTCCGCCTTGGCCTCTAAGGCTACCGGCTACCCCATTGCCAAAGTTTCAACGAAGATTGCCGTGGGCTTTACGCTAGATGAAATCCAAAATGACGTTACTCAAAAAACTACGGCTTGCTTTGAACCTACCATTGACTACGTAGTCGTTAAAATCCCCCGCTGGCCCTTTGATAAATTTGCATTGGCCGACCGTTCTCTCGGTACGCAGATGAAAGCCACGGGAGAAGTAATGGCCATTGACCGCACGCTAGAGGCCGCACTCCTTAAAGCAGTGCGTTCATTGGAAATAGGCGTGCATAGTCTCCAGCTCGAGGGCCTACAAACGCTTTCACTCCAAGATATAAAAGCAAAAATATGCC
>JANKMV010000284.1:0-2181 GCA_024650095.1 Bacillota bacterium
AGAGAAAACATAAGACAGTGTATTTATGGAGCGCGGAACGGTCAAGACCGTTCCCTACATTCCTTTGTAACGTTTAATTCAACCTGAATCTGTATCCCCAAGTTGCTCTAGTTTCCCTAAATAGCGCACTTCACGATAGACAGCAATGCCGGTGACCATGGCTGAGAGCACGTCTGCCACAGGGGGGACGAGCCAGATGCCGTTTAAGCCCAGATAGCGAGGCAAAATTAAAAGAGTTGGTAGAAAGAAGAAAATTTGACGTGATAGATTTAAAAAGAGGGCTTGTTTCGGTTTGCCCACTGCCTGAAAATAGTTAGCACCAATGATGGCAAAACCTAAAATGGGTAGGAGTGCCATAAACAAGCGGAGTGCATGTGCACCCAGCGTGACCAGTTCCACATCCTCACTAAAAAGTTGGACAAGACGCTCTGGAAAGAGTACCACACCAAGATAGCCTAGCAAAGCAATGCCACTGGCAAAGAGAATGGCTACAAAAAGAGCTTTTTTAACTCGCCCATATTTCTTCGCTCCATAGTTGTAGCCAATAATGGGTTGAAGTCCTTGGCTAAGCCCAAAAATGGGCATCATCAGTAATGTGAGAATACTGTGAATGACTCCATGTGCTGAAATGGCAAGATCACCACCATAGGCAAGCAAACTATTATTGAGCATCACGATAACTAGACTACTGACTGTCTGCTGAAAGAAAACGGGTGAACCCATGGAAACAATGATTTTCACTAGTGAGAACCGAAGCTTGAAATAAGCAGGCCGGATTTTGAGATGTCCCCTACCAGACAGAAAATATGTGAGTACCCACGTCATGGACATGGCCTGTGAAAAAATGGTGGCAAGAGCTGCACCCGCTACGCCAAATTTGAAGACAAAGATCATAATGGGATCTAGCACAATATTAATAATGGCACCAATCAACATGGTAATCATGGCTGTTTTGGGATTCCCTTCGGCGCGAATAAAGTTATTGGCACCGAAACTAATGGTTTGAAAAACAGTTCCCAGCAAAATAATACGCATGTAACTGTAGGCATAGGGCAAAACGTTTTCACTGGCACCAAAAAGCCGTAACAGAGGTGCTAGAAAAGTAAGTCCGACAATGGTTAGCATAATGGCAATCACTAGTAATAGAACAAACGCATTTGCCATGATTTGTTCAGCTTCATCCACTTTTTGTTCACCAAGACGAAGTGAAATAAGGGCCGTTGCCCCCACGCCAACGAGCATGGTTGAAGCCATGATTAATAACATGATGGGAAATCCCACCGTTAAACCGGCCAACCCGAGTGCCCCCACGCCGCGACCAATGTAAATGCGATCCACTACATTATAGATGGACATCACTAACATACCAATGATGGCTGGACCGGAAAAGTGTATGATTAAACGAGTGATGTTCCCTTCAGCTAGCTGTTTTGGTGATTGCATCTTCCATTCTCCCCCAGAGGCACTTTACAAGTGGCCTAGCTCCATGTCCTGCGCATACTTTTATAGGGTGCACCGAATACTTGACTCTTATTAATAAGAGAGGTGCGTTTATTTGGCTTCTCATCGTGCGCTTTTGCTGGCTATATTAGCCACTTGCTAACTGCAAGTAATAAAAAAACCGATGCCGCAGCACCGGTGAGAAGGTCGAATTTTAGTTTTTAGCAGAAGCAGCAAACCTTAAATCTGGGTAAGGAGATAGCTGTCGTTCGCTTTCCTTTTTATCGAGAAAGCGAACTTCTAGGTAAATTGCTCCTGCTGTTATGAGTGAAGCAACACCATCGGCTACCGGAGCCGTCATCCAGACACCCATCAACTGTAAATAACGGGGTAAAATTAAAAGTGCGGGTAGTAAAAGGAAAACTTGGCGAGCGAGGTTGAGGAAGACAGCCTGCTTGGGTTTACCCACGGCCTGGAAGTAGTTGGCGCCGATAATGGTAAAACCTAATACAGGAAGCAGAGCGAAATATGTGCGTATAGCTGTAGTCGCCATAGCAATGAGTGAAGCATCGTCAGTAAAAAGACGCACGACGATATGAGGGAAAAGCCCAATCGTTATATACCCAAGTAGAGAAACAAAGGTAGCCATCCCTGCCCCAATATAGAGCGCTTTTTTAACACGGGCAAATTGTTGTGCACCGTAATTATAACCAACAATGGGCTGAATGCCTTGGCTAATGC
>JANKMV010000284.1:2191-3371 GCA_024650095.1 Bacillota bacterium
GAAAATGGGCATTAGCATTAGTGTCATAACACTATGAACCACACCAAATGCAGAGATGGCTAAATCACCACCATAGAGTAAGAGACTATTGTTAAGGATAATGATCGTTAAGCTGGTAGAAATTTGTTTAAAGAATGCAGGTAGACCCACGGTGAGAATATTGAGCGAGAGCGGTATGTCAATGCGTAAATACTTGCGTTGAATTTTAAGCAAGCTTTTGCCACGTAAAAAGTATGAAATAATCCAGACAGATGAGACGAATTGAGAGAAAACGGTAGCCAGCGCTGCTCCTCTAATTCCCATTTCAAAACCAAAGATAAGAATGGGATCTAGAATAATGTTAATTACGGCACCTATGATCATGGTAATCATGGCAACTTTAGGGTTGCCTTCTGCGCGAATAAAGTTGTTTAAACCAAAACTTGTAATTTGGAAAACGATGCCCAAGAGAATAATTCGCATGTATTCTCTTGCGTATGGCAGGATATTTTCACTGGCGCCAAAAATACTAAGTAAGTTGTCGAGAAAAAGTGAGCCCGTTACCGCGATTATCACTGCCATACCAATCATCATGACAATGGCACTTCCCATTACTCGCTCGGCCTCATCTTGCTTTTTTTCCCCAAGTCGCAGGGATACGATGGCCGTTCCCCCAATTCCAATCAGGGCCGTCAAGGCCATCACTAGCATCATCATGGGGAAGCCAACGGTGACACCCGCTAACCCCAATGGACCCACTCCACGGCCAATGTAAATCCGGTCAACTACATTATAAATGGCCATCACTAGCATACCAACAATAGCTGGCCCAGAGAATTTAACAATTAAGCTTGTGATATTACCCTCTTCTAGTTGTTTTGTAGATACCAATATGAACCCTCCAATTTTTATGATCTTGCGAAAGCACTCACGCCAAAAGATGAGAGCGCGTTGATAAGTAAGGCTCTTCATAAGATGATGCTATAAATTATGCATGAAGAAAAAGTCGGTGTTTTTAAAGCCTACATATTCCGTCCAATTATAGTTCAAAAACTAACAGTTTGATTTTAAACCTTTGTTTTCGTTCTGTCAATACTGTATTTGCCGCTTTCAAATAGTCGCAACCTTTCGACTACTTATGGCAAAAAAAGAAAGCGCGCTTATTCGGTTCCTCATCGCGTGTTTTTCAATACTGGTAAGG
>JANKMV010000285.1 GCA_024650095.1 Bacillota bacterium
GCGTCTAGTAGCTCCACAAAATTTCGTACTGTGGAAGAACTAGTAAAGGTGACGTAGTGAATCATACCATCTGCTAGCAGCTCTTTTAGTAGGACCGCATCACCATTACCATGTATAGTGCGATACGCAATTACGTTGTCTACCTCGGCACCCAACGTTTGCAGAGTTTCCGGGAGTATAGACCGGGCAATATCAGCCCTAGGTAACAGAATCCTTTCCCCGGGATGTAATTTGCTTCGCAATCCTGCCAACACCGCCTCGGCACGGTATTCAGAAGGAACATAGTCCACCTGGAGGCACATTGCTGTCAAGCGTTCCTTCGTTTTGGGGCCAATGGCACATAACTTAGCGCCTTTTAAGGCTCGCACATCACCATGATGGAAACGCAAACGGTTAAAGAAAGCGTCCACACCATTAACGCTAGTAAAGATCACCCAGTCATAGCTTTCCAAGCGACTAATAGCCTCATCGAGGGGGCCAAAGTCGGCAGGTTCGGTAATTTCAATGGCGGGGAATTCCCACGCTTCTCCGCCCAAATCTTCAATGCGACGGGAAAGTTCACTAGCCTGCTCACGCGAGCGGGTAACCACCACGCGTTTGCCAAAAAAGGGCTTCTGCTCAAACCAAGTAAGGGTTTCCCGTAGTTTCACCACTTCGCCCACCAGAATAATGGCCGGTGAAGTAAAATGAGCCTCCTGTACTTTTTGCACAATATCATGTAATGTGCCGGTAAGGACAGACTGTTCGGGCCGAGTGCCCCAACGAATTAGAGCAACGGGTGTTTCCATTGAGCGCCCATTTGCCACTAGTTTTTTCACTATAAAAGGTAGGTTTCCCACCCCCATCAGAAAGACCAAAGTGTCAATACCCGTGGAGATTTTATTCCAATCTATGGACGATTCATTTTTCGTAGGGTCTTCATGTCCCGTAATGACGGCAAAGCTAGAGGCATATTCGCGATGGGTGACTGGAATGCCGGCATAGGCAGGGACTGCTATGGCGGACGTAATTCCTGGCACGACTTCGAAGGAGACACCATGAGCTTGCAGTAGTTTAGCTTCTTCACCGCCTCGGCCAAAGACAAATGGGTCACCACCCTTTAGGCGCGTAACAACCTTGCCCGCACATCCTTTTTCCACCAACAGTTGATTTATTTCTTCCTGGCGTAGGGTGTGACGATCGGGAAGCTTGCCGACATAAATCATTTCGCAGTTATTAGGCGCATAGCTAAGCAACCGCTTACTGACCAAACGATCATAGACAAGCACGTCCGCTTTTTTAATACACTCAAGTCCTTTGACGGTGATCAAGCCAGGATCTCCGGGACCAGCACCTACGAGATAGACTATTCCTTGATTAGTCATGGGCATCATACTCCTGTCTCGCCTGTAGTAATAGCTCTGCAGCGCCCCGTTCGAGCAGCATCTCCGCCAGTTTATTCCCTAACATAGATGCTTCTCTGAAACTGCCACGGATTTGATCTCGTAGCACGGTTTTACCGTCAAGACTGGCCACCATACCCTTAAGGACGAGCTCGTCACCAATTAACTGGCAAAATGCGCCGATGGGTACCTGGCACCCCCCCTCGAGTTGCCGCAAAAAAGCACGCTCTGCCGTTACTGCCGTGTACGTGTTGGGGTCGTTGATGGTGGCCATCATAGCCAAAATTTCCTTATCATCCTCGCGAACTTCTATACCCAAGGCACCTTGACCCACAGCGGGTAGAGATTTTTCCATGTCGATAATTTCAGTAACCCGCTCCGCCCAGCCTAAGCGATAGACGCCAGCATAGGCGAGCATAATACCGTCGAGTTCCGTTTCCGCTAGCTTGCGAAAACGAGTGTTAACATTACCACGAATGGGGACAATCTGTAGATCCGGGCGCAAGTGTAATAATTGTGCCGAGCGACGTAAACTAGATGTACCAATGATGGCACCTTGGGGACTCTCGAATAAGCCGGTTCTACCATCCTTAGCAATATAACAATCCCGTGGCTCTGCACGTTCCGTCATAGCCGCTAAGGTGAGCCCTTCCACAATAACAGTTGGGACATCCTTCATGCTATGAACAGCAAAATCGATTTCTTTAGACAGTAGTGCTTGCTCAATCTCTTTCACAAACAGACCCTTGCCACCAATTTTTGCCAAGGGAACATCGAGAATTTTATCGCCTTCTGTTTTGATGGGTTTGACGGAAAAAACGGTAGCTGGAAAATGCTTTTGCAACAGCTCAATTATATAGTTCGTCTGGGTTAGAGCCAACTGTGAATTACGGCTACCCACAATGATCGTTTTCTGCACGCTTATCCCTCCTCGTAACACTAAATGCCATTTTCTTTTTTATACGTTAGCAACATCTGGTTAATTTTTTTATCCACAGCTACTTGTCCACCAGTGCGATATAGGCATACTAAGTCATCCACTTTCATAGAGGTTACTATAGAGCGGCGCTGCTGGGGATCATCGAATTCACGCTTAATGCGCTTGCGAACTTGTCCTAGCGTCGCAAGTACAACTCCGTACGCATCATCAAATTCCTCTTGCAAGCGCTGTCGAATTTGCTGGGTCGCCGCCGGCGCCATACCACCGGTGGAAATGGCTAGCGTGAGTGGACCGCGCACGATCATGGAGGGCACAATAAAATTGCCGTGTTCAGGTGCATCCACCACATTACAAAGTATCCTCTGTGCTTGACAAAATGCGGCCACTTGTCCATTAAGTGCCGTGTTGTCTGTTGCGGCAATTACGAGAAAGGCACCAGCCAGATCATCATCTTGATACTTGCGTGCCATAATTTGTAGCTTATTTGCTTCCGCTAACACGGTTAAATCAGAATGTACCTGCGGACTAATAACACGGACCACAGCATTGGCGCCAAGTAGCGAAACCGCTTTACGTGTAGCTACCTTACCGCCACCCACAATCACACAAAGCTTGTGCTCTACGTCTAAAAAAATCGGATAAAAAGATGTCACATTTAGCTCCTTTTCTCTACCAGTACCTGCATTCTTTACATTACATCAGGACGAGCTCTGCTCTGCCAAGTCATCAGGCAACTTTATGTCTTGTGCAGGAAGATGGTTGTCATCAGTAATACTAGATTCTAAATCAAATAATTGACAGAGTGACGCTACGTGGAGATCTCTATCGTCTTCCAACGCAATTTCCTTTAATCGTAATACCGGTTGGCGTAAAATGCGATTAACGATAGCACGCGTTAAATTATCTATATGCTTTTTTTCCTTATCACTTAAATTAGCCAGCCTTCTGATGGAAAGCTCCAGTTCCGAACGCCGAATGGTTTCCGCTTTGCCTCGTAGAGCAGCAATCAAAGGCGTTACTTCACGCGTTTTTAACCAGAT
>JANKMV010000286.1 GCA_024650095.1 Bacillota bacterium
CTGAATATTTTAGCTAGCTTGATTAGTCTGACTTGCTTCCAGGGAGTTGAGTGAAATTTAAGGACAGCCGTCAAATCAAGGGCGGCTGTCCTTAAATTAATACTCGTTATTTTTATAACAGTAATACTTGATCCGTCAGTGAACCAAGAAGGTTTTCCTCTTCGTTTTTAATTATTTCCGTAAAATCTTTTCCATCGCTTTTCCCTTTGCTAGCTCATCGATCAGCTTATCTAAATAGCGGATATTCTGCATAGTTGGTTCTTCGACGTCTTCCACTCGAACACCGCAAACCACACCTTTGATCAAAACCCTCGCTGGATTCAGTTGGGGAGCTTCCGCAAAAAAGCTCTCAAAGTTTGTCTGTTTTTCCAGTTGTGCTCCTAACTCTTCCTGGCTATATCCTGTCAGCCAACGGATAATTTCATCGACTTCTGTTTTCGTACGTCCTTTTTTCTCCGCCTTCGTAACATAGTGGGGATAGACTTTTGTGACACTCATTGTGTAGATACGATGTTTGGTCATGATACATCCTCGCATTTTATAATTTTTCTTTAGTGTATCACGAGAAATAGTCGAGTTCAAACGGAAGTTACCTTATGTTGTCCATAGTGTATTATAAGTTGGCATTGGACTTAAAAATCTGGCTATTAGCGACTTGTTGAAGGAAAAGAGAAATATAAAGAGAAAGTTGAAATTATATTGTTGTAATGGAGGACGGCTTAATCATGATGAGGGATTTTTCTCTTTATACAGCATCTAGGCAACAGAATTAAACAGACATATCAGAAAGAGATATTTCATTTTCTATTTAGAATAGGGTGGTGATTCTTTGAGAAAGTTTGGCAAGGGTTCCTGGAGGCCCACTGCTATAGTAGGAAGACTGAAGCATGTCTTCAGTTTGGGCTTGTGCGCTTGGAAAGGTGCGGCATATTTACTGCTTGCAACCGGTGCGACCGTCTGGTTTGGTACTTTTATTAGCAGCTCCCCGGGCAGCATCCACGGTTGGCTGGTAAACTTAAGCCTTGCGGTTCTCATCGGTGTGCTGTCAATTTTGCTCGGACATCTGATTGTAATACTGTTGGTGCAGTTTCAGAAAATCCCGGTGCTCTACCGATGGGTCTTCGTAGGGACAGTTATCCTCCTTTTTAATCTATTAAAACCATCCATCCTATTGCTGATAAACGTCTTCGGTACTCTTTTATTTCTGGTCGCGGCTTCGTCACTTGGTGGCGCAGGTATCGGGGCTCTGGTGGACAGGCGCCTTGAGGCTGCAAAGCGCCGGGTGGCTGTGGGTTTGCTGCTCCTCGGTGGGCTGGGGCTGATGGTCGCGGCTTCCTGGTTTTTCTGGGAAGGCCCGCGCTATAGGCTGCCTGATTTTGTTGAGGAATATCTGGTGGTTTCCTGGCAGCACGGTCTGGATAACCCTGCGGACACAGGGCCTTATCCCGTATTAGCTCTTACTTATGGGAGCGGTAGCGACAGGCGGCGGCGGGAATATGGAGAAGATGTAGGTATCCGGACGGATCCAGTGGATGTTTCCCCCATGGTAAGGGGCGGGGGGGGAATAACCGGTTGGCTGCGTAAAAAGTTCTGGGGATTTGATCTTACGGAGGTGCCACTCAATGCACGGGTGTGGTATCCCGAAGGAGACGGGCCGTTTCCGTTGGTTTTGGTGGTGCATGGCAATCATGCAATGGACGATTTCTCCGACCTCGGATATGTTTATCTGGGGGAGTTGCTGGCTAGCAGGGGGTTCATTGTTGCCTCTGTAGACCAAAATTTCATGAACGGAGCCGGTTTTGTTGAGGTTATTCTGGGAGGGCTGAAGGAAGAAAATGACGCTCGTGGCTATCTGCTCCTGGAGCACCTTGCTCTTTGGCACCGGTGGAATTTGACTGAAGGCCATATTTTTGGCAACATGATTGACACTGAGAATATTGGGTTAATCGGGCATTCTCGCGGCGGCGAAGGCGCCGCTATCGCCGCCGCTTTTAACTTTCTGCCTGCCCATCCCGATGACGCAGCGCTCCGCTTTGATTTCGGCTTTAATATCCGCGCTGTTGTCTCTATTGCTCCTTCGGACGGGCAGTATCAACTCCGCAAAGGCTATACTCCCCTGGAAAACATCAGCTATCTGGTTTTACAGGGCGCAGCCGATGCGGACGTGCGCTCCTTCGCCGGCGCGAACCAGTATGACCGCGTCTCTTTCTCCGACGGAGAAGACCACTTCAAGGCTGCCGTCTATGTATACGGCGCCAATCACGGTCAGTTTAACACCTCCTGGGGGCGAGTGGACTTAGCGGCTGCCCGGTGGTTCTTGAATCGTGGCGATATCATGCCTGCTGAAGAGCAGAAAACGTTGGCTGAAGTCTTTATCAGCAGCTTCCTGGAAGCCTCGCTCCACGGTAACGGGGAGTATAAACAGCTCTTTTACAACCCTCTTTTCGGGGGAAACTGGCTACCGGCAGGCATCTACCTGCCCCAGTACAACAGCTCAGGCACACAGCATATTGCTAACTTCGAAGAGGATATTAATCTTGAAACGGCCACCTTGCCGGATGGGCGGCTTAAGGGCGTAAACCTGGCTACATGGCGTGAAGAGCCTCCAACCATGGGTGGAGGCTTGCGCGATGCCGTTGGAGTACGGCTTGGGTGGGATCATGAGCGACTCGGCCTGGCATCCTACAGCTTGCAGCTTCCCGAGGGCTTTGTCCTCGATCCGGAGGGATCCGGCCTACTAACCTTCGCTGTAGCCAACGCTTTGAGGGGGCAAGAACCCCTTGACTTCACCATCATGATCACGGACCGAGCAGGCGAAGAGGCCGACCTGCCTCTCAGCAGCATTTCGCGCCTGCCGCCGGCGCTACCATATCGGATGTTCAAACCGCCGCTACAGATTTCTTTTGAATCCGAACCTGTTTACACCACATACTCATTTCAGCTTGCCGATTTTTTGGCAGAGAACGGAGACGTCGATCTCGGCAAGCTTGCGCAGATTAGCTTTTTCTTCGATCGTTCGCCAAGAGGCGATATCTTTTTGGATGATATCGGTTTTCGCTAGCCGGAAGGATGATTCAGAAGGAAACTTGCCCTCATTTGACTGTTCTTCCTCTGTTATGTTTTCCGGTGGCAATTCTGTGGCCAGATGTAACCAAAATGTGACCAAAACCGGCAATTCCAGCAAAAATCGATAATATTTGCACCTTGAAATTCCAAATGACTAAATGCCTTGAACCCTTGACTTTAAAGGCTTTATACGTTACAATAGCAAAGCAGTGCGCTTGTAGCTCAGGGGATAGAGCAACGGATTCCTAATCCGTGTGCCGCAGGTTCGATTCCTGCCAGGCGCACCAT
>JANKMV010000287.1 GCA_024650095.1 Bacillota bacterium
AATTATTGGGTGTGTTGTTATTATGTAACTATAGTGAGAAAGGGAGAGCGCGCGCGATAAATACATAAAAGTGGGTCTCTATGACGAGAGGCGTATTTGACTGGTTATGACGGTTTCGACTTTTTAGAATTAAAAAATAAGGGGAGCTCAACGTGAAGGATGTAATTGTGGTTGATCAGTTAAGTAAAAGTTATGGTACCCAAAACGTCATTGATAAGATCTCGTTTTCAGTCTGTGAGGGTGAAATATTTGCACTCTTAGGTGCAAATGGAGCAGGTAAAACGACTACACTGGAGTGTATTGAAGGAATTCGCGGCTATGAAGCTGGGTTAATCACTATAGATGGTACCATTGGTGTTCAACTTCAATCATCTTCACTCCCTGCAAATATTACAGTACTAGAAGCATATACGCTTTTTTGTAAATGGAATAACGTAAGCGAAGACCCAGAGCAACTAGATACTTTTGGTTTAGCTTTGTTAAAGAATAAACAGTACAAGGCCATGTCCACAGGTCAAAAGAGACGACTGCATTTGGTGCTTGCTTTAGTTAACAATCCTTCTATCATTATTCTTGATGAACCAACTGCGGGATTAGATGTAGAAGGACGAGTTGCACTTCATATAAAGATCCGGAAACTTAAAGAGCAGGGCAAAACCATCATTATGGCAAGTCACGATATGGCTGAGGTAGAGAGTTTATGCGATAGAATCGCAATTTTAAAGGGCGGCAAGATTGTATTCATTGGTTCGGCCACTGAGTTAACAAGTAGGTATGTAGGGGAAAGTAAAATTTTTATCAAAACACAACGACCCATCAAGAGATTTGATTTTGAATACAGCACCTATCTAGCAATACACGAAGGATATGCCAGTGTACGGACTGCTTCCATTGGTAATGCTCTGCTGGAATTACTTAATGATGCAAAAGCCAATAGTAATGAGGTTTTGGATATCAAGATCGAACGGGCATCCCTTGAGCAACGATTTGTAGAAATAGCAACGGAGGGCAAGTAATTATGAGTGCATTTTTATATGGTGTGATTCTGCAGTGGAAACTAGATCTACGGAACAAGGGGGTGATACTGACATACTATGTAGTGCCATTACTATTTTTTGCCTTTATCGGTGCCATCTTCACATCCATTAACCCGACTGCTAAAGATAGTTTAATTCAATCCATGACTATTTTCGGCATAACCATGGGTGCTTTTTTAGGAACGCCGACACCTCTTGTGGAGTTATATGGCAGCGATATCGTGAAGGCCTATAAAGTGGGAGGTATCCCCATTTGGATGGCCGCAGTTAATAATTTTATCTCCGCATTTTTTCACCTATTCATCATGAGTATCGTCATCTATTTAATTGCACCCATTGCCTTTGCAGCCAAAGTACCTCAAAGTACTTTATATTTCTTCCTATCTCTTGCCTTCTTTATTGTGGTTTGTTTAGCCATTGGTACTGTGTTGGGTTTATTCATTACGGACATCTCAAAACTGACGATGTTTTCACAGTTCATATTCTTGCCTTCATTAATGTTATCGGGCATAATGTTTCCGGTAGATATGTTGCCCGTAGTATTGCAAAATGTAGGGAAAATATTTCCCGCTACCTGGGCATTGATGATCCTTGTGGAAAATGAACTCGACCTTACTTTGTTTTTACCATTACTCTTTATCCTTTGCCTCGCGGTTCTTGCCAGTGTTTATAGATTATCACGGGTTGGTAAAGAATAGAAAGAGTCCACACAGAAAATTAAAGCTATGTGGAGGTAGTTTGCAATAGATGTCTAAATATGATATAGTAATTTAGTTATATTGTTTTTCATCTACCTATTATTGCTCTTGGCATGAAATGTAATCGAAATAATAGAGCGGGAAACTCAATTAATATGGGTTGCCCGCTTTTTTATTACACTATGTAGGATATAAAGCTTGCAGTTAGCAAGCGGTTAATGTAATCGTATGGAAAAGGCGTGGGTATACTTTTCTTGCACTGGGGATTACATGCTTGCGGTATTATAAAAGTGCTATAATGAAATCAAAATAATTACGTCGTGGCTTGTTGTCACTTAAAGGAGAAAAAAATTGAAATTCGAAAACCTAGATTTAATTGCACCAATTTTGAAGGCAGTGGCTCGTGAGGGATATACTGTTCCCACTCCCATCCAGGAAAAGGCAATACCTAAAATACTTGCCGGCAAGGATTTAATTGGCTGTGCACAAACGGGGACGGGTAAGACTGCAGCATTTGCCATTCCCATCTTGCAGATTTTACAAAAACAGCGAACTGAACCGAGAGCTAAGGCAATTAAAGCATTAATTGTGACACCAACTCGGGAACTGGCTATACAAATTGACGAGAGTCTTACTTCGTATGGAAGATATACAGGTATTAAACATACCGTTGTTTATGGTGGAGTATCACAAGTACCCCAAACGAGAGCATTGCGAGCGGGAGTAGAAATCCTTGTGGCGACTCCGGGCCGATTACTTGACTTGATTAATCAAAAGTATATTAGTCTAAAAAACATCCAGGTATTAGTGCTGGATGAAGCAGATTGTATGCTTGATATGGGCTTTATCCATGATATGAAAAAAATATTAAAGCTTGTGCCTGTAAATAGACAAACCCTGTTGTTCTCTGCCACAATGCCACCAGAAATTATTAAGCTCATTAAAACTATCCTCAAGAACCCCGTTAAGGTTGAAGTAACTCCCACATCAACCACAGTGGACACTATTAAACAACGGGTGTATTTTGTTGAACGTAAAGATAAAAAATCTTTGCTGATCCAACTATTAAAAGGCAGAGACATAGATTCTGCACTGGTATTTACACGCACAAAACATGGTGCTGATAAGGTTGTTAGAGATTTAGCCAAAGCAATGATAACAGCCCAAGCGATCCATGGTAATAAATCCCAGGGGGCTCGCCAGCTTGCATTAAATAATTTTAAGGCAAAGCGGACGAGAGTTTTGGTAGCCACAGATATAGCTGCCAGAGGAATTGATGTGGAGGAACTCTCCCATGTGATTAATTTCGATCTGCCCAATGTACCAGAAACATATGTCCATCGCATTGGCAGAACGGGAAGAGCAGGCACTGGCGGCACGGCACTATCATTTTGTGCTGGTGAAGAAAGAGAATACCTGCGGGATATACAAAAGCTGATCGGTAAAAAAATCCCCATCGTTGAACAACAGAACTATGCCTTGAAGATCGCGAGGAAATAATATATTGTAGTAAATGTAAAAGTTGTGATGGGAGGTGTTAGCAATGGGAGACAAAAGCATTAAGAAGCGGGAGAAAAAGAAGAAAAAAGCCGAGAAGAAAATTATTG
>JANKMV010000288.1 GCA_024650095.1 Bacillota bacterium
CACCAAAAAAGCCAATTTCCTTGACGATGGAACTGGATACATATGAGAAACGGTTATTCGTCATCATAAACATGGTTTCTAGTTGAGGGTCTAGTTTATGATTCACCAAAGCCATTTGAAACTCAAATTCAAAATCCCCCATCCCGCGTAACCCTTTGAGCACAATATTAGAATTCTTCTTTTTAGCATAATCAATGAGTAATCCTGTAAATGAGTCTACTTCAACATTGGGATAGCTGCTTGCAATAAGGTTTAACATCTCAACTCGTTCTTCAATAGTAAAAAGTGCTTCTTTGCGAGGATTTTCAAGTACCGAAACAATCACCTTGGTGAAGATACGACTGGCTCGATCAATAATATCTCGATGCCCATTTGTTAAAGGATCGAAACTACCTGGATAAATTGCTACATTCATTATATGTACGCCTCCTTTGGCACTAAACGGGAACAAGAAAAGTCATTACCGTATCGCCATATTTTTTTTCACGTGCTAGTTGCCACTGTTCTGGTTGCCACCAAGCATTGTCACGAAAATGGTGTTCTACAATCATAACACCTTCTGTTGCTAGCAGGGCAGCGCTGGCAATTCGTGTTACCACTGGCATGAGGGCAGGGCTATGGTACGGTGGATCAAGAAAAATTATATCAAACTTATCTAGATTCGTCTGTAAATGTCCCACTGCAGCTAAAACATCCCGTTGTAAAACCTCACCGTTTGCTTCTAACCCACACAATGCCAAATTGTCTTTAATTATTTTAACACACTGATTGCTTTTTTCAATAAAAATACACCTTTGCGCACCTCGACTTAATGCTTCAAGACCAACCCCACCATTACCGGCAAATAGATCAAGAAAAGACGCACCTTCCAGCCGCTCATTGATGATATTAAACAGCGATTCCTTTATCCTATCGGCTGTGGGGCGCGTTTGCGTGCCCTTTCTTGTTTTAAGCTGTCGACCCCGCGCACTACCACCAATGATCCTCACGGCCCGCACCTCTTTCCATGGTTGTGCTTGATATTTTTTATTTATACGACAATTTCCATGATTTTCCTTATATTTCCATGTATACTCCCTCTCAGAACGGTCCATACTAGGATTACAACATATTCCCCATAAGCTCTTCCTCCGGTTTCTCCTCTCCCACCCTTCGGGACTCCCCGCCCGAAGGGCCTTTTTTTGTAATGCTACAAAAAATTGCTTTTTTCAGCTTTATTGTTTTCTTTTCGTGTTTCTATCATGATTCCCCTTTAAAATAATAAATCACTTTATTTTATAAAAAAAAGCGGAAAGTGTATGTAACCCTTCCGCTTTCTATATGTTATTGTTAGGCTTGATTGTTGGATCCTGCTCCAAGGTTGCTACCATTGGCTAATTGAGATTCAGCTTGAGCAATCATCTTCCGAACCATCAGTCCACCAACATAGCCGTTCTGACGAGAAGTCAGATTCCCTTTGTCACCGTTGTAATCGAGGCCCAATTCACTAGCGATTTCGTTTTTGAATTGGTTTAGCGCTTGTTCCGCACCGCTAACTAAAACACGGTTACGACCTGTTTGATTTGTTTTGTTTGTTGCCATGAATATCACCTCCTTTGTTCTTGGTGCTTTTATTATTGGCTCACGTCGAGTCTTATATACTAGAATCATTTTCCTAAAATGATATAAGGTATCTCATTTACTATAAGAACGGCGTTTCGCTCATCTCAATACTGATCAGATCTTGCTAATGCATTTGATATAATCTCTTACAGGATAAAAAAAATATACCTAGAAAAACGATTCCCAGGTATACTTTCATAGATCAAAAATGATTTAAAAATAGTAGTCGTTATACAAAAGATTTTTTAGGTTTGTTATAATGATTACTCTGGTAAAACGGCAATTGCCAAGACTCCCGGTCCTGTATGAGTGCCAATGACAGCACCAATGGCGGATATTAGTACTTCTGAAAAATTATATCTTTGTTCAAGTTTTTCTTTCATTTTTACAGCTTCCACCAACTCATTGCCATGAAGAATAACGGCTTTCCCCTTAACGTCTTGACCAAATTCTTCGCCGACGATCTCAATTAACCGTTCTTGTGCTTTAGACTTGCCACGTACTTTCTCCTTGGGGACAATAACGCCGTCTTTTAAGGTCAAAAGTGGTTTAACGCTTAATAATCCACCTAACAAAGCTGCTGCTTTACCGATGCGGCCGTTTTTTTGCAGGTATTCCAACGTATCCACCGCAAAATATACCTTTACCTTCTTCAAATGTGCTTGAACTTGATTCATGATTTCGTCTTTTGATTTGCCTTCTTTAACTGCCCGTGCTGCTTCAATAACAATAAGGCCCAGCGCCATGCTGCTGGTCTCGGCATCAATCACTTCAATATCCATACCCTCGAGCATATCTTTTGCAATCATGGCAGACTGATATGTCCCACTGAGATGCGAAGAAATATGGATAGATATTATGCTATCCCCTGCCTCAGTCACGCGCTTATATACTGACTCGAAATCGGCGGGTGAAGGTTGAGAAGTACGTGGAATAACTTCACTAGCTTGTAATTTGGCAAAAAAAGTATCTGAATCAAGATCAATCCAATCAAGATATGCCTCTTCTCCAAAATGAACCTTTAACGGAATGACTGTGATGTCTAATTCGGACACTAACCCCTGAGGTAAGTCAGACGTGCTGTCTGTGAAAATTTTAATTCCCAATAAGGTACACCCTTTCTATATTGAACTATTCTACTGATAAAATGTAGTAATAAAAGGGCTGTTTTCCTTCATAAAGTTCTACATCGCATTCACTAAAGAGTTCCGTAAGCTCTTCACATAAACCCGTTGCATCTCCATCAGAAATAGCCTCTCCTGCATAGATAGTTATAATTTCGGCTTCTTCATTTATCATTTGCGATAACAAATCTTTAACAATTTGTCCTATATCTGCTCCCACGACAACAATGTCATCTTCCCGCAAACCGATAATATCTTTTTCATGTATGTCAAGGCCATTTACCTTACTGTCGCATACAGCAAATGTAACCGCAGCAGATTGAACCTTTTTACGTGCACGCTCCATGGCACTTACATTTTCAAGTAATGGTTCTTCGTCCGTAAAGGCTAACATGGCCGCTATCCCTTGAGGAATAGAACGAGTTTCCACAACCTGTACATTTTTATCAATTAACTCATTAACTTGCTTTGCGGCCATTACTATATTTTTGTTATTGGGTAAAATGATAATGTCTCTTTGGGGTACCATTTTGACAGCTTGTAAAATATCTTCTGTACTTGGGTTCATAGTTTGCCCACCTTTTATTACTTTGTCAACATTTAAATC
>JANKMV010000289.1:0-1876 GCA_024650095.1 Bacillota bacterium
GGTCTTGCTCGTGTTGAAGGAGGGGATCATCTTTGACTATACGTACAGCTCGATAGTCTTGTTTTTCACGGCTGAAAAGGCCACGTTTTTCCACGGTAATTTCCTCGATTTGGACATACCCTTTACGTGCTAGGTCGATCAAAGTTGCGGTTAGATCTTCTGCAGAAGGTTTGCCAAATCGCCAGAGGGAGCCTAACTCGGCGGGGGTGTAATCTCCTGGCAGTTCTCTGTAGTAATCACCATCAAAGGTAGGGGTAAACTCCTTACCGTAACGAGACCAGCCAGTGTAGGCGAAGGCTATGCCGGTGAGAATAACGATCCAAAAAATATAAGGTAGCGCAGGCGAGTCACTGGGAATGACGCCTTCTGTATACCTGCGATTATCTTCTTTCACACGTTCCCTAGCTTCATCGCGCTCTCTGTTGGCCTGATCGGCCCAGGCTTGTTCCTCTGCCAAAATATCGGGTAGTGCCGTTTTGCCTGTTTTTTGGCTAGCTTGCGGTACAAGTGAGGTGGGAAAGGTTACACGACCTTCCACAAATGTATTCGCGGGTAATGGGTTAACCTCCCAAAAAGGATCGCCATCATCAGCAATGCTAACATCACCGTAGAGAGGACCATGGCCCCAGACGCGTATTTCATCGGGGTTAGCGCCCTCGGGAAGTTGCAACGATATTGCCACATTATTGGTAGGAACGTCCCACTCATTGCCTATGAATTGAAAGTTAAGTTCAGCGACATCGTCATGGACTTGCACCACATCATTGACTAGGTAGCGAATGGAAAATGAACGTTCTGTATTGGTAGCGTCGAAGCTCCAATCGATGTAGTATTGATTACCTTCATCTCTTGTAAAATAGTCACCGGCAGCCTCAGACCCGGGGTTAAAGGTTAAGGGTGTACCTTCTTCGGCGACGGTGACATCTGTGATGGTGATGGGAGGCTGCGTTTTAATCCACATATACATGCCTTTATATGTACCGTTAAAGTCTGCGGTGCGGATCTCTTCAACCCACATATCACCTGCGGGTGTGACTGTCGCATTGATAGTAACATCACGAAAATAGAAGGAGCGAGCTAGCGCTTGCCCCGGCACGATGAAGAGGAGACAAACAAGTAGAATGAGTGAACAGCAACGTGAGAGCGTTATCTTCTTACTCATGCGTGCTCAGTCAAATTTGACATCGACCGGACGCCGGGCATCCGCTTCGCTGTCCAGATTAAAGTATTCTGCTGCTTTAAAGCCGAGCATGCCAGCAATGAGTACTGTGGGGAAGACTTGAAGTTTTGTGTTAAACTTTTGCACAGTGTCATTATAGAACTGGCGAGAAAAAGCTATTTTGTTTTCCGTAGCACTTAATTCTTCTTGCAGTTGTCTAAAATTGCTATCGGCTTTCAACTGGGGGTAGCTTTCTGCCACCGCGAACAGTGTTTTTAAGGTGCCACTTAACATATTTTCTGCGCCTGCTTGCTCTTGCACGGTGGTGGCGGACATCGCTTGCGTGCGAGCTGCGGTAACCTTTTCAAATGTTTCTCTTTCGTGTGTTGCATAGCCTTTGACGGTATTGACTAGATTAGGAATTAAATCATACCGCCGACGTAGTTGGACATCAACCTGTGCCCAGGCATTCTGCACACGTTGACGTAGGGTAACGAGGCCATTGTAACTAGTAATAAGAAACAAGCCAATGACAACAATTGCACCAATTAAATATGGCATTCTTATCCCTCCCAAAACTTTATAGTAACATATTACCCATAATAACTAAATACTCCTGCTTGAAGTGCATCTAGCAAAAAAAATAGTCGAGAGTAAGCGCGGCCAAGGTTGTGTGAATGAACCACCGAATGTAGGGAACGGTCAAGACCGTTCCCT
>JANKMV010000289.1:1886-3323 GCA_024650095.1 Bacillota bacterium
CCTACATTCTAGCCGCGAGATTGTCACTGCTCGTTTTTTACGTATGTGTAAGTTGTGCTATCTTTGTTTAATCCAGTTTGCTATATCATCAATCACTGTTTTATCAACATTGCCTGGTTGTTCATATTCTGCGGGAACACTTGGCTTGTCGCCTGTGATAAAGAGGTGATTGAGGTTGGGGTAGCTCTTACATTGCACATCGCTACGAGAGGAGAGAGCATCCTGCCAGATGGAGAAGTCATCCATAGTTACCTGGTAATCACGTTCTCCTTGTAGAATGAGCATGGGTAGTTCAAGTGTTGTGGCCAGTTCGGCTGGCTTGTAATCCCGTAGATCGAGCCAATAGGCAGGCGGGACATTGAGAATTTCTGCAGGTGGAGTGGAGGGCGAGAGGTTCTCACTTTTAATCTGTGCTACCTGTTCTTCAATAAGGCGAATATATTCAGCTTCTTGTTCAGTAACAGTGCCATCAACTGCTGCAAGGTAGTGGCTCTGCTCGACAATGAGATCTTCTAGCGGACGGGCGGCAGCGGCGAGCATAATGAGGCCTGCGAGTTCCTTGGGGGCTGTAGCACCAATACGTGGCGCTAACATGCCACCGAGGCTGTGCCCAAGCACAAAGATGTGATCATTACTGATATGCTCGTGTTGTTGCAGTAACTCTACCGCTATGATGGCATCATCAATACTTTCTTCCTGTACAGTAAAGTTATTCTGGGTGGCCATTTTTTGACCATGAACTTTTGTCCGTTTATCATAACGAAGGACAGCAATGCCTTGATTCGCTAGCCCCCAGGCCAAATCTTTAAACGGCTTACTGGTACCATTAGTGCCAATAGTTTCATCGCGATCGTTGGGTCCCGATCCATGTACCAGTACCACGGCGGCGAAGGGACCAGCTCCGTTGGGGATGGTTAGCGTCCCCGGGAGCTCCCACTTGCCACTGCTAACGGTCACTTCGCTTTCGGTAAAGTTTGCTGGTTGCCCGTATGCGGGTGCTTCATAGGCTGCCGTTGGATTTTGTCCAGGTACAAAGAAGAGACCAATAATACGATTATTTTGGTTAAAGGTGAAACGGATATCAAGATAGGTTTGTTCAAATTGTGCAGTAATGACAACCATATTAGCTTCGCCAATTTCTTCGCTTTTTTTGTTGACTTCGTTCTGATACGCTCCGGCTTGTTGCTCAATGGTTTGCCAAACTTCTTTGAGTTTTGTTTCAGGTAGCTCTTTCTTGGTGGCGGTATCGAAGAATTCCACAGCACCAGCAAAGTCACCTGTATTAAGCTTTTCAACGAAATCACTAGCTAAATCTGTTATTTCACCCGAAAGAGGGGGTAATGCTGTATCTGGTTTTTTGCCACAGGAGGCGAGGGTCATCACCAGTGCCAAGGAGAGGATTAGAAATATTATACGTTTCACCGTTATATCATCCTT
>JANKMV010000028.1 GCA_024650095.1 Bacillota bacterium
TAATTCAGTAGCAGTACACAAAAAATACCACCTCTATGAGAGATGGTATTTTTTGTGACTAGTACTTACGGTGAAACTATATCGCGATAACGTTGATTTGCGATTTTAACCATGATTAAATAGGGAATGACACCTAGCACGAATGACACCATAGCAACGGCAAGATAAATAAGCGCCTCATTATACTGCTGCTTAACGAGGAACATTGTACTTTGGTAGATGAGAAAATATAGGCCACCTGTCGCCACCATGCCGAGCACGACGTTCATATTTTGCTTAATGGCCTTTTGAGGATTATCCCAGGTAAGATAGGGTCGTATTAAATCAATCAGTAAACTCACTGTAATGGCTGGGAGGCTAATACATAAGCCAAGGATAATCACCACAACCAGCTCTATGAGAGTCCAGTTGGTGACGAAGAAGGACAAGAGAAAAACTAAGGGAATCGCCAGCATGGCGATCAAGAGGGAATACATAATTTTTCCCATAATCTGATCACGTGGTGCAACGGGAATAACTTGGGAAATCCAAAATTGTTTCCCTTCTCGAGAAAAAGAGCTAGAGGATGCGGGAGCAAACGCGGCAATGAGGCCAACGAATGCGGCGCCACCTAAATTAATCAGTATTCGTGGTCCGGCACTCTGCAGCACGCTTAAAATAGGATCCATAGCATCACCCGCAACAAGGGGCACCGCCATGGCAATGGGGATAATTAGAATGACGCCCACACTATTAAAGACATAAATAGGTGTACGTAATAACGTTTTAATCTCACGCATGGCGATGGCGAAAGCGGGGGATGACATGTGTGACATTTTCTTCTCCAACTGACTCGCCGATATATTCTTACTCGCCGTGACTTCGTCCCCACCAATGAGGCCACGGTAAAAAAGACGGTCCCCCAAGAAGAGCATGACGGCTACACCAGCGAAACTAATTGCGGTAAAAATGGCTAAATTAAATAATGCAGTCAATCCACCCGCAGTCATGGCTCGCGTTGCTACCAGTGCTGGTGGATACATGCGAGACATGATACGCACTAATCCTTCTTCTGCAAATATTAAATTCATTACCTCTTCCTGCGACATGGGTGCAAACTTGGTTGTAAAATAGTTAAAAACAATGATCAGAACAATCATTAACCCCATGCCAAGTAAGCGTAGAAGATCTTTGCGTTTGCCAAGGTTTGTTACCCGCATCATCAATAGGACAGCCGCGGACACTATGGTTAAGGGAATTATGGGAAGCATGATTGTAATGAGCAGACCGGAGAGCCAGAAATAGAGCCCCGCACCTTGACCTGTGCCAAAAATATAGAGCACAGGTAGCATTAATGGCAAGACTGTCAAATATTCCTGTACCAAAACCGTGGTAAACTTAGCGCCAATAATTTCGCGTGGTTGGAGAGGCAAGGGAATAAGTAGAGATAAGTCACGTGAAAAGTAAAAAGTAGACATCACAAATGCAATACCAAAGACCATTACCATCAGACTGATCATTACCACAGCCATCGTTACGACAAATTCCGGTTGGCCCAATGAGTACCCGCTGCTGTATACCATTTGTACTATGTTGAGATAGACAAAAAGGTAAAGTGGGATGATGCTGGCAATAAGTATGCCTGCTAGGGCAACGCCACCTACAATTTTCTTTTTATCGTGTTTCACGTACCACTTAAGAGCAGAGAGGTTAAAAGCGACCTTAAGTTGTAACTTAATTAACGTTATCAGGTTCATGCCTCTGTCAACTCCAGGAATATTTTTTCCAGCGACCCTTCGTTTTGTGCTTGTTCTTTTAATTGGGACATGGTACCACAGGAAATAAGTTGACCACGGCGTATGATACCAATGCGGTCGCATAGCTTTTCTGCCACTTCCAAGACATGGGTAGAAAAGAAGACCGTTTTCCCTTGGTCACAATGCTCACGCATGTATTCTTTTAAGTTATGTGCAGATTTAGGATCAAGCCCTACCATGGGTTCATCAAGAATAAATACATCCGGTTGATGAAGTAAGGCACCGATGAGGACAATTTTTTGCCGCATGCCGTGGGAGTAGCTTTGGATTAAGTTGCCCACTGATTTAGACATCTCAAAAAGCTCTAGAAAGCGCTCCATCCTCTCTTTGCGTGCTCTAGCGGGAACGCTATACACGTCCGCAAAAAAATTAAGATACTCCAGGCCAGATAATTTTTCGTAAACCTCTGCGTTATCCGGCACGTAACTAATGGCACTTTTTACCTTAAGCGGCTCCTGCTCAATATCGTGACCTTTAACCTTGATGGTACCGCTATCACTCTTTAAAAGACCCACCAACATTTTAATCGTTGTTGTTTTTCCCGCACCATTGGGACCTAAAAAACCAAAAATCTCACCTGGTTTGATAGATAAATTTAGTTGATCTACTGCTTTAATGGCACCCTTATTATAACTTTTTGAGACATTACTAAACTCTATCACCGCACGACCTCCTCTTCTCAGTACAGAATAATAGTTATCACTCTACTACTATTTCTACCCACAATAAACATCTTCCTTTCATGAGTTTGTTAAGTTTATGCAACAGATGTTGCAATAAAAATTAACAATCAGCAAGGCCAGCCCTCAATGAAGGCTGGCCGTATCATCTACCTAAATTTCTTTTACTTGGCTTCTTCTGCGCACAATGATACCGACAACGAAGATAATGACACCTGCGAGTAGTAAGATGGTATCAAAACCGCTAGTGGGGGGTGTTGGCGGAGCGGGAGGGGGTGCTCCCTCTTGAGTCGCAGTAAAGACCAGTTTAACCGCAAGTGTACTGCCCTGGTATTCATTACCCGTCTCGGGTCCAGGCAAGTGCACCGTAAAATCAAGGACCTGGTCTTTGTCTGCCTCAATTTCACCCAATCTATATTGGCTAAAGCCGCTCATGGGACCCTTATACATTTCGACTCCCTGGTGTGCAATGGTCATGACTAACTGATGGTAAAGATCACCCTCACCCGTGGTGCCATCGGTCTTGGCCATACTCACAAACGCCGTAAATGGTCCGTTAGCAACATTACGAATCGTCATGGACGCTTGCATGGTGTCGCCAGGGTTCATGTTTCTCACATTAAACAGAGCCGTGTCGGAGGGCTCAATACGCAGGCCCAACTCGTCACCAACCAGCTCCAAAGCAAAGACAACCCCCGGTTCGGCCATCATTGCTATGCTGCTTATGATGAGCATAATCCCCAAGATAATCGCGATAGAGCTGATGGTTTTCCTCTTCATACGAGGCCTCCTTTTAACACGGCATGCAGTTTCGTACTACGTATAAAACAGATGCTTATGTTTTCCTAGTCAAGCTATGGGCAAGCCCTGTGACACCCATAGCCGTAAGTAGAATGAACTCTACTCTTCTATCAAAGCGTCATAAGCGGCTTGCAGTGCTTCCATTTCGGCAATGGCTTCTGCATCGGTTACGTCAGCAATTTCTGGCGTAGTGACCAAGGTCCTAGTGGTGGTGTCAGCGGTGTTAAGAGCATCCCAAGGTGCATTGTGAGAAAATTGCACTGCTTCGCCAACTGCACTTAGGTTAAATACTTCACCTTGGTATTCATTGCCCGTGTTAGGGCCACTCAATGTTACTTCCACGAGGAGGGGAACTGTATAAACTCCAGGAGAAATAGCATTACCGATAAAGGGGAACTTATAGTAGTAGTATCCATCCGCAGCATTATATTGCCACCAAAATCGTAACGCTGAAGGAATGGATAGTTCTACATTATCGCTACTCAAATTTCTTGCTTCCCATGCTTTTTCGAGATTAACTCTTAATTTAAGTTTTTTGCTACCTACATTCTGAAATGCCACCCCTACTAAACTGGTGTCGCCGGGGTTCCAATTATTTTCATTAAAGCAAAGTGATAAATGTCCCATTCCAGTTGCCTCAAGTTGAACTGTGCCCGCCTGAAATACAGCAGGATCAGACTCAACTGTGTCGGTAAACCAAGCCATTGTTGCGCCCGCGATGAGGGCAACTGCCAGTGCCAGCACGAGCATACTCATTAGTACTCTTTTTTTCATTGTTCATTCCTCCACTTCATCTCTTTTACTTTTTCAATAAACTCGCCGGCAACCCGGCTGCCTCCTTACGAGGTCCATGGCTTTGCGTCCCTATCTTGCGATAGGTTTGCCCTGAACGGCACCAACAAGGACACGACACGTAATGAATTTTGTAGTAGCTGTTTAACACCCTCTTTCTCGGAGCTAATAATAATGGCCATAATCTATGGATGTGGCCAAATATCGCTGGCATGATGGGAGGCCTGGATGGCCTCGACTTCTAGATGTACAGTGTACGTTCCGCCGCTGGCGTTTTCTGGTAAATAGCCGGTGAGACAAAGGGTAATTTCACCCGTCGTTGCGATAGGTTGGCTGTGATACCACCAAGTCACGGTATGGTTATTAACAGTTTCTGGCTCTCCCTTAGCCCACATATAGGGGCACGAGTCTAAAGTATGCCAAGAGATATTGTTGATTGTGCTATCCGTCTGACAAGATACAACGGCGTGGGCAGCAAGCATGAGCGTTTGCCCCGCAGTATAGGAGCCGGGGATAACATAGGTATATTCACTAACATAATTGTGTTGTTTTTTAAAGGGGAACTGACCCGGAGGTGGATTGCCATTGGCGTTTGTAGGGATATCGTCAACATCTGTAGCCACAGCAAGATGAGTTTCCAGCAGTTTGTAGCCGGCTTTTAGTTTGTATTTCACATGAAGAGCGTTATCCTGCAGCCAGACTTCTACATCACCACAGTGATCGTGCTGACCGGCTAACAAACGTGTGCTTTGCTTGCCAGAGCCTACATTATAGGTGAAATACATAGCCCAGTTACCTTGCCCATCAGGGTTGAATGGTCGACCTTCTCCCCATGCTGTCTCGTCTTTTCTCTCCATGCCCACGACGGGCCTAGCTCGTAGCATTATTTTTTTGCTACCTATATTCTTAATTGTCCAAACAAAATTTTTAGTCGTACCCGGTGTCCAGGAGATGGTCGTGGGATTTTGGGGTTGTGGCGTAATTGTTGTTGGCAGGACGTCAAGATCAACCGTACCCGCTTTCATTGCAAGGGGTTCGGGGGTGGCCGTGTCTGTAAACCAAGCCATGGTCACACCACCAGAAAAAAGTATGATCGCGGAAATGAGTATGATCGTGCTCCGAATGACTCTGGCTCTCATAGAATTCTTCCTTTCCTTACTAAAGTTCTGCCTGACTAGAGCACTTATCTGTACAGCCTAATCGTTTAGCATGGATTATGTTCAGATGTAGAATCTGATGCGGCAGAAGCGTCTTCATTGGGTGTCGCTTGTTCTCTTTGTGCTCGCCATTCCCTCGCATAGCGGAGGAGATTGCGTAGCTCGACAATGATGATAACCAACCCTGGCAGGATAATCAGAGCCACCAGCCCTACTTTGGAACGACCCCAGTGTAAAATATAGCCGAGATAGGGAAGGGAAAATACCACTCTGCCAACTACGTTCTGTGCTAGTACCGGGTTTAGATCGTTTACATCATTGGCATCCCCACGCGTTGTAAAAAATAGGTGGCTATCCTCTTGATGGATGGTCATGACACGATGGGTAGTAAGTTTATCTACGTCGGCGGGGGAACTGAAGGTGATAATATCACCCGTTGCGATATGACTGGCATCCACAGTTTCAAGGAAGGCAATGCTCCCCATTTCAAAGGTTGGGCTCATGCTGCCCCCTAAGACAACATACATCTGATACCCAGCAATGTTGGGAGGTTTGCCGGTTATGCGACTTTGCCCCCAGGCAAAGATAATCGTTGCCATTAGAAGGAGTAAGATAGCAAAGATGATATTGCTTACGACCTGGAAAAATTTGCACCCGCATCTCTGAGTTTGTTCCTGTTTTGTACCTGGGGCCACATCTATATTCTCATCCATAGATTTTTCCCCCTCCGGGCATGGTTGGCATCTCTACTCCGCGGTTTCCTCGTCTATTTCCTCTATTACAGCGTCTTCTTCATCCTTAATGATGGTGGGTTCATCTTCCGGTATCGTCGGCTCTGTTTCAGGGATTACTTCTTCTTCCTCACTCAGTTGTTTTTCTGAAGGTTCCTGCTCTTGCACTTCTTCCATTATTAATGTTACGTCTAAGGTGCTAAAAACAAGTGGATTGGTCTTCGACGTTGCCACGATCACCATAGAGCCAGGTAGAGCTTCGCTAGTTACCGTGACCTCGCCGCTTTCATTTATTGTTACTCCCACTATTTCCTCTGCCAGAGACCAGCTTACAGTTTCATGCTCCATATATTGCTCACCTTGATCACTAACAGCGGCTGTGTAGGTATATAGACAACTGATAGAATCTAACGCAGCATCCATCAAACTTGTGGGGATAAGCACATTATTCAGGCCTTCTATTTGTAGTGATGTCACCACTGGCTGTTCTTCAGTTGTCGTAGCTTCCTCTAGCAATTCCGTTGCGACTGGGGAATCTTCCTTGAGTGGCTGGATCGGTTCGATTAGCCGTTCCTCAAAGAGAAGAACACCATCACCTGTAAACATAAAGTGATCAAGGCCACCCTTATACCCCTCACCCGTTACAGCAAAGGAGATATTACCATCCCCAACCACGTCATTTAACCATCCCTGGATAACAGTTCGATCAAAAGCAACTCGTAAACTATTACCCTCTGTCAGTGCACCTCGAAGAGCTTTAGTCGCTTGCCCATTATGATGAAGTTGGAGAGAAGGGACAAAAATATCTCCGGTATCATAAGAGCCCTGTAGCTCTATGAGGGCCCAGATTTCTGTTTCTTCAGGAGAAATAAGCACTAGCTGCTCTTTCTCTGCGACCATCATCATCGGCGCTGTAGTGTCATCATTTGATACTACACTCTCAGCGATCCTTTCAATAATGAATGGATCCTCAAACAACATATTTGCATCTGCATCAGCGACCCCCAGCTTAGTAACTTTTAGAATTACCTTAGCGCTATGATCTTGCGCTGTGAAGAATGCCTCTGTGAAGGGGATTCTAATGAGAGAAAACAACATAAGTATAATCATGAAAGTAACAACTGGCTTTGTAATCAACCTTTTTAGTACGATCACCACCATCTCTTTTGTTCCCTTCGTAGGCCCCTGATGAGACAGTTGATGCTCATGTTTTAGCATAGATGGCTCCCCCTTCCTACATGTCCTTACCATTGTCATATATATTAGTTGAAATATAATTTATACCCATTTTGATTTTTATATTTTAACACTTGCCTCCAATGGCCACGCCACGTAGCATTAAGGTGCACTTTTACTGACAAACTCGCCGCAATCGATTTGCACGTAATCTAATCTTCTTGCAAGATGCATTAGCTATTAATTTTTAGGTAAAAAAAATAGCTTGCGCTGACGGAAGACTGAATCTAGGAATACTCAAATTTGATATTTAAGGAAGTGTATTTGGTGTGAAGCAGAAAACAATAGCTACATGGCAATCTATATTTTATTATTGTTGCTGGCACAAATAGGTATTATAATATATATAACCTATGTAACAGGAGATAGTGGAGGTATTATAATGGATCCGTTGCTTTTATTTGATCTGAATTTTTGGGATAAAATATGGAATGCCGTGGACTGGGAAGTTGGAGAAAGTGAAGAAACAGAAAAAAAATTAGCGGCCTGGAGCCGCCGGGCACAAGAGTACTTTGATAATGTGGCCTCACCCTCTGGCCAGCGTCGAATTCAAGACACGCTGGACTTTTTAGACGTGTATAATGTTTTGCAGCCCAACCTCCGCATCTTAGACTTAGGGTGTGGGCCGGGGAACTTTACCTTGGCTTTTGCAGAACGGGGACATGAGGTTGTTGCCCTTGATCCCGTACCAAAGATGATAGGCATTCTGGAAGAAAAACTTAACGAGCGACCTAATCTTAAACCGCTGGTAACAACGGTAATTGCTGATTGGGTAACCGTTTCCCTTGAGGATTATGGCTGGCAGAATCATTTTGATCTCGTCTTCGTTTCCATGACACCTGGGGTACGTAACCCCGCTACCTTAACCAAAGCCATGGCCGCATCCCGACAGAATCTGTTTTTAAGCCTTTTTGCGGGACCTCGACACTTAGAAGCGACCGATACCATTTATAAAAAGGTTCACGGTGCGCCTTACAATAATCCAAGCCGGGATGCCTTGTTGCCCCTAAACTGGCTTTACACCCATGGTTATAGACCCGTCGTGCACTATACCCACTGGGACCGGGAGCATCAACAAACCATTGAGCAAGCAGTTAGCGATATTAAAAAGCATCTAGCTGTCCGTATGCAGCTTACTACGCAGGTGGAACAGCTTATCGAAAACCATGTTAGAGTAAACGCGAGTCCTGATGGTATTTTTACCGATCGGAAAGGGTCCACTGCCGCCATGCTCCTGTGGGATATTGACAAGAAGTGTCTGGCTCTAAAAAAATAGAGCGTTTTAAGCAAAAACACATCACAAAAAAGAGTCGACCAGCTGGTCGGCTCTTTTTGTGATAGTTACTATGGGCGACATTTGAGAAACTTCAAATCTTCTAACCTGACCCCCGAAGGGCGTCGATGGGATTTAGCTTTGAGGCTTTGTTGGCGGGATACATGCCAAAGAAGATGCCTACGAAAAGGGAAAAGAGGACGGCTGTAGCGACGACGCGTAGAGAAAAAATGGGTGTGAGCGTGGTAAAGCGACGGATGGTGTCAATAACCACATAGCCCAACGCCATGCCACCGATACCACCAATAGCACTTAAAACTGCAGATTCTATGAGAAACTGCAATTGGATGTCACGCCGTTTAGCTCCTAGCGCTTTACAGATACCAATTTCGCGGGTTCGTTCCGTTACCGAAACCAGCATAATGTTCATAATACCGATCCCACCCACAAGCAGTGATATTCCAGCAATTCCACCCAGCATAATTGTAAGTGTACCGCTAATTTGATCCATTACATCAAGAATTTGCGCTTGGTTAAAGACAGAATAGGCATTTTCATCGCGGAAACGCATTTTTAATGTGGCTTCAAGTGAGGTAATCACTCTATCCACCACATCCGCAGAATCCGCTTGGATGTAGATGGTCTGCACTGTGGCTGTCTTTAATAAGCGTTGGGCGGTGGTGATGGGAATGACAATGCGGTTATCATTGGAACCAGTCATACCAGACCCCTTCTCTTCCAAGACGCCAACGATGGTAAAGGGTGTACCCATGATGCGAATTTGTTGACCCAGCGGGTCGGACCCAGCAAATAGATCTTCCACCACAGATACACCAACGACAGCCACATTTTGACGATACTGGAGATCGAGGGAAGAAATATAGCGGCCAGCTTGGGCTACCTGGTTACGTACTATGCCATAAGTGGCTGTCGTTCCATCTAGTGTAGGTGTCGTGCTCTTATTCCTGTATTTAACAGTAACACGTTGGCTAATAACAGGGGCAGCGGCAGCAATCCCCTCTCGTTGCACGAGTTCAGTAGCATCGGCAAAGCTGATACCACGCTGCGGGCCACGCCCTGTAATGTTAAGGGTGATTAAATTGGAACCCATCCCCTGCACCTGGTCTGTTACCGCCTGCGTAGCACCCTGGCCAATGGAAACGAGGGCAACTACAGCAAAAACGCCAATGATGACACCGAGCATAGTGAGGAAAGAACGCAATTTATTGGACCAAATAGCTGCAAGTGCTACCCGAATGGCTTGAGTTAATTTCATGAGGGTACCACCTTCTCTTCCACGATTTCCCCATCATGAATGCGCACATAACGTTGTGATTGCATGGCAATATCCATATCATGGGTAATAAGAACTATGGTTTTGCCCTCGCTGTGCAGTTTCTGGAGTAGCGTCATTACCTCTTTGCCGGAAGTGGAATCCAAATTTCCAGTAGGTTCATCCGCCAGAATCAAGGGAGGGTTGCCCACTAGAGCACGCGCGATGGCCACTCTCTGTTGTTGGCCGCCGGATAGTTGGGTGGGACGATGCCCGATGCGATCGCCGAGGCCAACGTTTTCCAAGGCAGACAAGGCAGTTTCCTGCCGCTCACGTCCACCCATACCCCGATAGATCAGGGGAAGCTCCACATTCTCTAATGCGGAAAGCCGGGGTAACAAATTAAAACTTTGAAAGACAAAGCCAATGAGTTGGTTGCGAATTTCGGCTAATCTATTATCGGACAAACTGCTTACTTCATGTCCATTTAGCAGATAACAGCCTGCTGTGGGCGTATCTAAACAGCCGATAATATTCATGAGGGTAGATTTGCCAGAACCCGACGGACCGATTACGGAAAGAAAATCGCCCTTGGCTACGGTCATGTTTATACCACGAAGAGCATGAACCTCCACACCCTCTAGCTTATATAGTTTTGAGATGTTCTCTGTGAGGATCATCTGCCAAAGCCCCTTGGCATACCACCAAAGATGCCACTGTTGTTGGCATCGCTGGCAATCAGCAGTTCTTGCCCTTCCATCAAACCAGAGACCACTTCGATGTGGGTGGTATCATATACCCCCGTTTGCACTTGTATCTCTTCTGCACTGCCATTGCCCGTTGGCGCAAGGACAACCATGGTTTTACCATCACTCTCATGAATCGTTTCAATGGGAATAAGCAGAATCTCTTTGCGGCTATCCACTAAAATATCGGCACTGACAGTCATGCCCACCTTTAGATTCGCTGTATCCGTTATGACAATGGTGACATCGAAGGTGGAAACACCCCCTTGACCAATGCCTTCATGCGCAATATTCTTCACTTCTCCCTGCATCACTTTATCATCTAGTGCGTCCGCTGTGACCGTGACAACTTGACCAGGCTTCACTTTTGCCACATCAAGCTCATCTACCGGAATCACAACTTCTAAGCGAGAGTAGTCGATAATGGTCGCTAGGAGGGTACCTAAATTTACGTCATCCCCCACGGCTAGCATAGGTTGCGGTAAGACAATGGTACCACCAATGGGTGCTGTAACGTTGCTATTGGCAAGGCGATCCTTTTGCTGATCTTGTAAGGATGATAAATCGAGTTTTGCTTGCTTTAAACGCAGTTCTGCGTTGGCTATCTGTGTCGCCAATTGTTCCGCTCGCTGATCATCATTTATCTCAGCCAAGACATCGCTGGGAGCCACCATGGTGCCACTCGTTATTTTTACAGTTTCTATGACGCCAGCAATAGTAGCCCGTATGACCACAGCATCTGGATATGCTAGCGTCACAGGAGAAACCGCTATTAGCTCTTGTTCAGCCGTCTCTATGGTCACATCTCCCTGCATATCTTGATCTAGAGCGCCGTTATTGGGGATTTCAACCACTACGTCATATTCTACACTACCGTCCCCACCACTACGGGGAATGTTACCTACAGATAAAACAGTGCCTGCATAGAGAGTGGAGTGACCTGCCACATCCACACGAACCGATTGACCTGTAGCAACGAGGTCAATCTCGTCGGCATGAAAACGCCCTCTGGCCAAAATGCGTGTGCGTTCTTGTATTGTGGCAATTGGCATATTCTCCTGCACACGGTCTCCTTCTTGAGCCTGCCAAAGCAGTTCGCCTTGTTGGGGAGCTATAATGGTAGCGCTTGTTTTTTGTTTCTGTAGAGCGCTTACCTCCCGCTCCTGCAGACTAATATCTAACTTCTTACTTTGTACTTGTGTTGCTATATCCTGCACCTCTAGACGTACGACTAAGTCACCCGCGGCGACTGTCTGCCCTTCGGCAAGATCTACGACGGTTAGAGTACCCGCGGCGCTAGTCCGGAGCTCTTCCCGCGCTGTGGCAGCAACGGTACCTGTACCTGAAACTCTCACGTCTAGATCTCCGCGCACCACAGTGGCTGTCATACCCGCAGGCAGTTGGGCCGCTGTACGACGAGCTCGTACCCCACGCAATATGGTAAAGAAAAAAAGCAGTATGATAACACTACCCACAGCAAACAAAAGCCATTTTTTATTCTTCATCTCTTTTTCCCCCCGCAATCTAGTTTATAGACCGTGTAGTGTAATACCTTGTAAAACAAATTGCAATAATTCCCCAATGACCTTGCCCTGGTTATCGTGCGGCCAATAGATATCGCCTACACTAAAATTCTGAATCACGGCCATAATGGCGGTGGCGATAATTTGGGTGTTATGTGGGCGGAACTCCCCACATTTAATCCCATCTGTGAGAACATCTATATAGCATGCTTGTACGCGCTCGATGGCTCTCATGACAACCAATGGAGGCCCAGCTACTGGACGTCGAAATATGCCTGGTTCAGTCGAAAACAGTCGTTGCAAAAGTAACATCTTTCCCCGTACCATCTCATAGTGCACCTCAACCATGGCTGTTAAACGATCAAAACTTGTTCCAGTGCTAGAGACAGCCGTTTGGTGCATAACGTCTGAAATCTCCTCAATACTCGCTATAAATGTTTGCATGATTAACTCTTGTTTACTTTCAAAGTAGAGGTATACAGTACCTTTAGCAACACCTGCCACTACCGCCACCTTATCCATGGTTATTTTGTGACCTTCTTCCAGTAAGTGCCGGCAAGCCAATAATATAGCCAAGCGCTTATCTTCCAAGTTCTCCCCCTCCACTCTTTCGTAGCTATGACTGACTAGTCAGTCATAGCTATAATTATATCATCCCTCGGCACTACGTCAATGGAAATGCGATCACAATATCGATATATTTATACCCAGCACATAAACTTTTCTCC
>JANKMV010000290.1 GCA_024650095.1 Bacillota bacterium
GGGCATCTTATGCTTACGCACTAATAAATCGAAGATATAGGTGATGGCTTCTGTATCCGTTTGCAAGGTACACTTGTAACCATACATCTCCAAGTAGCGCCTGTTGGCATCATAGGAAGAAATTTCACCATTATGCACAATGGACCTATCTAACAATGAAAAGGGATGGGCGCCACCCCACCAACCCGGCGTGTTGGTGGGGAAGCGGCCGTGGGCCGTCCAGGCATACCCTTTGTATTCATCTAGCCTATAAAATTCACCGATGTCCTCCGGGTAACCTACACCTTTAAATGTCCCCATATTCTTGCCACTAGAAAATACGTAGGCACCGTTTCCTGCGCTATTTATTTCCATGACCCGCTCCACCACGAACTCATCGGCGGCAACCTCACGTTGATACAGTAACTCAAGTTTTGGCTTAACAAAGTAGCGCCAAATCAACGGAGCATCTGTAACATTCCTGGTTTTACGAGTGGGAATGGGCCCTTCCATTTCCATATTGAAATAGGTAGTAAGATATTGCTCCGTCTCTTTGCGCGTTGCATGATTATCATAGAATAAGTGAAATGCGTAATACTCTCGCATTTCAGGATAAATTCCGTATGAGGCGTACCCACCCCCTAAACCATTAGATCGGTCATGCATAAGAGCAATAGACCGGAGGATGTTATTCCCTGAAACGAGTTTTCCCTTACGGTTGATAAACCCACTAATGGCGCACCCCGAGGGTATGCGAATTTCGCCTTCTCTCATCATTTATATCATCCTCCTTGATCGCGAGATCTGCAACTTGCAAAACGCAAGCGATATAACTTCTTGCAGTAGGACAAAGAAGCCCCGGGGCATCCCACTAGGTATGCCACCGGAGCGTCTTCGCTCCAAGATATTAGTACAACACTGTACCGCTTTTGCATATATAATTAATTCGGTTTAGATCTTTTACTTACGCTCTCTGCCAAACCTTGATGGGAAGGGTGTGGCACGATGAGATCAGGCTACCGTACCCACTTTGCTGCTGCAAATCGTGTTCATCGATGATATGCACATCAAGCATGTAACTCATCTGCGATTGATCATCTGCCATCAAGATCTTATAACTCGTTAGCAAACATGTATCTAGCATGGCTATTGTAGCTAACGTTTCACTGCTTTTCGTTTTAACTTTTACGATGAGGTCAATATCCGAACTAAAACACGCATTATCATTTAACGTCGATCCGTAGACGTATACGCTTTCTAGATTAGCGTCCATACTTCCCAAGTAGCGTGAAACGCCTATGGCTAAAGCATAGCGAAAGCGGCTATGAATACTCTCATCTCCAGCTTGCATACCCTGAAAAAAGCCAATTTTGCTGAGGTGTTCCTTACTACAAGAAAAGCGAACTGCTTCGGACACAATTTTCATCATCGCGGCATAATGATCTCCGGATTCCATATCAACCCTCCTTGCAGAAATCACATTGATTTCAAAAGGACTGTAGCTGCAAAATAGTAGTAACTATGAAAGAAAACTAGATATTACCCGCGCAAAATACGATCAACTTCGTCCTGATCTACATCCATTACGAAAGGAATCCCGCTAACATCGGCTGCTTCTGGTGTCATGCTGGCTACATCATTTCTATCGATATGAGCGAGGGAGAATTTCCGTGCTCCGCACATCAACTGTTGTAGGCCCGTTTGCAGACGATCAAAGTACGTGTACAGACCTAGCGCGCCCGCCGGTATTTTACTTATGTCATTCCCATATACACCCTTGAGCTTGTGTACAGAGCTAAATACTTGTTCACGACTAGTACCATATTTTTTCGCAATATCGGCGGGAACTTTACCCGTATCGCACGCATCACATAATGTTTGACCAACCATTACCGCCGTTAATGGCGAGCGGGCCATACCGATGGCATTAATATAAGGTGCACCTAAAGCAAAACCTTTGAAAATATTATCCTCTAGACTAAATCCACCCGCCATGCAAGCATTTGGAATGAATTCTCCTTGCGTCTTAAGCTGGTCAAGATAGCTAAAGAGGAGAGATTCGAGATAAACCGTGGGAATGCCCCATTCATTCATCATGCGCCACGGACTCATACCGGTACCACCCCCAGCGCCGTCGACCGTCAACATATCAATTTTAGCGATGGACGAAAACTTAACTGCTCGTGCTAAGTCAGCAGGGCGGTATGCCCCTGTCTTTAAGAAAACATATTTTGCTCCAAGCTTTCTTAATTCTGCAACACGGGCTAAGAAGGATTCTTCAGTGACCATGCCCACGCGAGAATGACGTTCAAACTCTTTAAAAGCACCAGACTTAAATAGTTCTTGCACATATAGGTCTTCGGGATCGGGATAGACGATATAACCACGTTTTTTTAAGGTGAGAGCCTCTGCCAATGTAGAGATTTTCACTTCGCCACCAATGTCTTTTGCTCCTTGACCCCATTTTAGTTCTACAGCCTTAACACCAAGCTCCTCGATGGCGTACTCTAAAACACCAAGGCTTGTATCTTCGACGTTAGATTGTACGACAATTTCGCCATAACCATCTTGCCAATTCCGATAATCTGCAACTCGCTGCGTAAGATTGGGCGAGTTTATGATTCTTCCATTTTTGATCACAGCACGAGGATCCATACCACACACATTTTCCCCAATGGTCAAGATGGCACCTGAAATGGCTGCTCCAGCCGCTAACCCTACCCAGTTATCTGCGGCCACCTTGGTGGAACCAAGACCCGGAATGACAAAAGGCACTTTTAACTTAATGGGTGAGCTTGCACCTACTTGGCTTTCCACATTTACAGCGGGGAAAATCGCTTTATTACTGTCAGCTTCAATGCCGTGAGCACCAACAGCTGTTCCCATAATATTAAAATGTGAAAAATCTACGGGATAATCTTTTTCAGAGGCAAAGGTGGTCGTACCATAAGGCTGCGGGTAAATAACCTCTCTACCTCGAAACGCTGATTTGCCCACCTCACATAACCCGGGGCATCCTTCTAGACACGTTGTGCAGAGCCCACTAAATGGTGAAACACTATCTGGGGTTCTGTTCTTGGTAGCCGTGGCTTTACTTGCATTTAATCCTTTACTAAAAGTCATCTTACATCCTCCCTCTCCACATGGTGGAAAATTATTATCTATTTTTTCTATTTTTTCGCTATTCCCCGTGCTAAACCGCTTTACTTTTCGTATTATGATAATGACTTCCGTTTAATCTATATTGATTATAGCAAGAACGTGGTCTTTCTGTCAATGGAATAGTGTTTCATGATATGAAAACTTTAGTGCTAATATGTTGTTCAGCACTCCTATTGTTCC
>JANKMV010000291.1 GCA_024650095.1 Bacillota bacterium
GCCCTGATGGTTCCCACATTACGGATTTTGACAATATTTGATACTGCGGCATAAGAAACCGCACCAAAGAGTAGCCCACAGACAAAAACAGCAGCTAACATAAGCTTCCAATTCAAAGGTTACTCCTCCCCTTTGGCAGCAACCTTTTTTGCATTAGCTACGATCTTTTGAAACTCCTCTTCAGAGATCTCATTGTCCTCAGCAGCAGCAACAATGTCATCAAAAAGCTTAGCAAAGAGTCTACCCCTCTCTAGCCATTTCCGGTATTTTGCTCCCAAAAACACCGAAACAACAGATAAAACAGCTGTTGCTAAAGTGACTATTAAACCGCTTTCCATACCTTAAAACGATAAATAAGGCAGATTTAAGCTATTTTGGCGAAAAAAACCGTGAAAAAAGAACTACGTTGAAAAAACATCGTTAAAAGAACGTTGACGAAATACGTCGTAATTAGGACACATAATCTGTGATGTTACTTGGCTAACCTCTTCCTGTAAACAACCGCCACAACTACCATAGCAACCAATGCGATCAGTAGGGGTGTCCATGAAGGAAACTCTGGAATAATATTTGGTGTCATTAATGGATGGTTGTCTTGGTTGTTTTCGTCTATAATGTATGGAGTTTCTCCTATGCCGTCCCCGTTGCTGTCTTTGCCGTTGTAGTCGCTCCAGTAGTTGCCTGTGTTGCTGCTAAACCAAGTGTTGATCGAAGTAGGCGTTTCTGGGTTGTTCCATGCAAAGTCATGCACTTGTTTTGTGTTGTTAACGAAACTGTTACCGTAAAAGCTGTTGTTTGAGGATTGAGAGATACAGACTCCATTTGTGTTGTTCATTATGGTGTTTTCTGTAATTGTGTTGTTGATGCTGTCCACCAAACTGATTGCCGTGTCCGTTTGTATTAGCAAGTTTTCAGAAAAAGTGTTGTTGCCTGAAAGGTAAAGTCCAACACCGACACTAAAATTTGTTATCTGCAAATTTTTAACCATCACACCACTGAGATACGCTAAACGGATTCCAGTGTCATCTCCATTTCCTCTTAAGGCATAGCCAGCTCCATCAATCACAATATTTGGTTTGCTCACAGTAATTGAGCCATCAATGTTATCTGTAAAAGTGTAGACATTTCCATCTCTCAGAATCTTGTCCGTTCCCTCAACTGTGCCATCAGCTCTAATGTATATTGTTTCTTCTTCTGCCGTCACAATGTCAACATTTGGAAAAGCGACTAGTATAACACAGAAAATCAGCAATAGAGTGAGCGTTGCCCTTCTGTCTCCCATCATGGGCACCACTAATATCTTAGGTAATTAACTCAAAAAAATGTTATCGTCAAGAAAACTTGACTAAACGCGGGTTTAGTTAGTCAAGAATTTTTGACTAGAACTGAAGAGGGGCTTGCGCCTCCTTAATATACGTACAAGAGTTGCTGAGGAAAATCTTTTGTTTAGATGTGTATTTCATTTTTCCTTTCCTTGTCGCCGCAGAAACTGAATTGTGACTAAAGTAAGATACCCGAATGCAGCAGCGAATCCAGCTATTCCATAATAAAAGTAGGGTTTCTCTATAATCTGCCACTCTACGTAAGGTCTTAGGACTCCAGTCCATTCGTCTGAGTCATTATTTTTTATAACAAACCGGTAGGTGCCTAACTCGTCAACCTCAACAACTGGAGAAGTGAAATGGTCAATTTTGCCGTAAGTCCACTCTAGTTCGCCTAATGATTCATTTTCATTGGGACAATAAACGTCAACTTCTAAATCGTTTGGAAACCCGAAGGGCATCAGGACAATTGCTCCAGTTGTGCGGCTTGTAGTATTTAATCTGAAATCGAGCCACATCAAGCCTTTTGCATGGGAATTTAAGGTGTCGGGTGGAGGTTCTACTTGAAAGGTGTATGTCTCGGGTCCAAAGGGGCCAAGGTATATGGTGCGTGAAACGATTTCATTGCCAAAAGGAATCGCTGTAACATCATCATATTTTGATACATAATTCCAGTAAACTAATGTAACGTTAAACTCGAATGTTTCGCCCGCGCCGATAACGAAGGGAGTAGGATAGATGCGATCCTGATTTAGCGTTGCAGTTGATGTTGGTTCTGTATAAGTGACGAGGTGAATGCTTGTCACAATCAGAATTACTGCCAAAAGGACTGAGAAAACTTTAGGCATAGTCTCTAATATTCTATGTTTATGATTTGACAATGGGGGCGGATAGTTTTCTTCTACGCCGCCCATCAGCCGCATGGCAGCAACTCCAAAACTTGAAAGCTTATACTTTCCCTCCTTTGAGTGTACGATTAAATCTCCGAGACTTTCAAGGTGATAGCTTAAATGTCCACTGTCGATAGTTAGGATTTCAAGAATCTCAGAAAAGGCTAATGGCTTGTCCGCCAGCATTCGTAGTACTCTTCTGCGGATGGGATGCTTTAGAGACGTGTAAATCAGCGAGTATGTTTCTTCTTCCATCTTGTCTTCAGCCAACGTAAACCCTCACTGATAAAGAGCGGAAGGAAGAATTGAAAAGGATTTTTGTGAAGAAACTTTTACCAAAAAACAACTATAACAGGTAAAGAAATCTTCACTAAAGAAACCTAGCAATTCACCTATGATTGCTTTTTATGCTGTTAGTAGATGGAGGTATTGTCTGCCTCTGATTGTTATCTGGTAGACGCCTCGGGCGACTCTTTCAATGTAATTGCGTGCGCTGGATTTGTTTGGAAACAGAATTGTTACTCTGCTAACCTCTTCCTGTAAGCTACAGCCACCAACATCACGGCAACAACCAATGGCAGAACAATGGTCCATGAGGGAAACTCTGGGACGAAATCGGCTGGCGTGTATCTTTCGTTTGCTGCGGAGACGGGAGACCCAAACCAGCCTTCGCGGCCTCCAATTGCATATAAACTATCATTTACGACGGCAACACCTAAACCATAACGGGCAGTCGGCATTGGGGTGCCTGTACTCCAAGTGTCTGTTTCTGGATCATACACCTGATTTAACTTGACAGCGTCAAGACCTTGTTTCCCGCCTAGAACAAAAATTCTCTCTGTATCTGTGTCTCCTGCAGTTACGCCCGCAGCTGCAGAGTCCACGCCCGTAGGTAATGGGGTTCCGATGCTCCACATGTCAGTTTCAGGGTCATAAATCTGATTGAGAGTAACACCAACTGCACCACCGATTATGTAGATTTTGTTATTGACAACCGCGGAAACATGACCAGTAACAGGAGTTGGTATTTGACTTGCAGTAGTCCAAGTGTCTGTTGATGGATCATAAACCTCAGTTGCAGAAACTCCAGAATAGGTGGGTTCGCCCC
>JANKMV010000292.1 GCA_024650095.1 Bacillota bacterium
AGCTATTTTCTTAAAGGTTACAGAAGCTGGAGCAGATGCTTATAAACCCCTAGTTTGGTAGTTGAATTATTTAAAAATTAATATATTGTCTAATAGAGCCTGTTCAAAAAGCATCGTTCTAACTTGAATGAGACGAAATAATCCACAATTAGGAGTTACATATTTGGAAATAAATAGAACTAAAGTGTGAGTTAACCCTGCTCTTCGCGGATTCTTTCCTAGCCAGCTAATTTCGGACATAAAAATCCCTTGTGTGGTGATTTATTTTTTAAAAAGTCGAAGCCTGGAAGACTCTATACTGCGAGTGGTAGCGATATTTGCTCCAATTGAATCTCCTGCATCTTTTTGATAGTTGCTATATGATTTGCCGGTAGAACCGTTATCCGGACATGGGCAACCATTCGCTGAATTAACCGAAACGCATCTCTTAGGATAAACCACTTTTCGACGCGTTTCGTCGTGCGAACTGGCACCTTTTTGTGTTTCATAATGGAGGTCAATTGATTCGACTCTTGAGCAAACGCTAGCTCCACCTGTTTACGGAATTTCAGCATGTAATCTTGCAACAAGCTATCCTGTGGTACGGGTCCGTAAAAGAACGGATTTTCCGTGAAGGAATAGTCAAACTGCTTTTCGCATAGACCTTGCAACGGACAGGCTGCGCATTTCTCTTCGTCGCCACGAAACCAAGCGGTGTATGTATCTTTATCAAACCCATCGAATTGGAGCGCATGACCTTGTTCACACTCCGGTTTTCCTTCGGGAGAACAGTGCTTGGGAACGATCGTGTTTTTCTTGATTTCTGTTACAACTGCGACATCATGATCTAGTAGTGCTTCCATTTGATCATTTGCATCAAAATAACCTAGATCGGCCACTAGATAATCAACCTTCAGTCCCTTAATTTTTTTCATCATTTCAATGAGTGGTAACATGACTTTTCCGTCGGCTGTATCGTTAGGAAGGATGATCGAGAACAAAACAATTGGTCCGTTGGGACTTGGGCAGACGATGGAATGTTTTCGGTAGCCAATGAAAAACTTGTTGTGGTTGGCTTTATTTCGCTGCACACCACATGTAGCATCTGGATCAGAATAGCTTTTCTCACAAACACACTGTTTTTGATCCTGGCAATCGCAACGCTTATGCTTATAGCCATTGACATTAGCCCAAATCGGTCTTGAATCGATGCCAGATAACATCGGTTGCACAAAGTCCTTCAGTTTCAAGGCTTGTGCGATGAGGTCAAATAGGATCTCATAAAACAATTCCGCGGTTACTTTAGTTCTGAAATGGCTCAGACTACTGTGAACCGGTACTTCTTTAATAGTTGGAACGCCAATAAAGTTACGCCACGCTTGATTTTTGGGTTCCTTTAATTGTCTCACCAACTCTCGAAAAGAGGAGATCTCTGGGCGAGTAAAGTACAGATAATGCATCCGAAAGCATACTCTTGGATCAACTGGAGACCGTCCACCATCTTTGTAAAGTGGATATACTTTTTGAAGGACAACCATATCATCTACATGATCAATGTAATCTATAAGTTCCGGATCAAACCCGAGTGTGTTATAATAGTAATAGTGGGGTAGCAACTCTAGTTGTAAATCCATGAAAATGCACCTCGCATATCGTATTTTGGACTGTTTAGTCACTTCCATTTTACCATTTTTGCGCAGGTGCATTTTGTTTTTTTTGTAGAATTTATGTACTTTTTGAACAGGCTCTAATAGTATTCCAATTAGGATAGACTTTGCATTGGGAGGTGTTCTCAATGCAATTTCCTTTTTATACAGATTGTTCACCACAAGATTTTTCAAGTAAAAATAATGAAATATTCCCTTCGTCTCTTCAAAGGTGTCCCTTTAAGGATTGTTCCATGCCTGTAGTTCTTAAAAAGCATGGATATTATTCAAGATTCTTTATCAGCAAGTTTTTCACTGGTATCTTATACATACGCAGATATATATGCCCCATATGTGGGAGAACAGTCTCTATGTTACCGATGTTTTGCCTTCAAGGCTTTCAGTATTCAGGTATTGATATCATAAATATATTGCATGAATTTTATCTTAGGGGGGAATCGCTTAAGAAATTAATTGAGAAGATAAAGGTGGACTGGCCATCTATTGAACGTAGACACATCAACTATTACAGAAAACGTATCTTAACGAACCGGCAGTGGATACAATACGGATTAAATCTGATATCTCCGGAATTCATCTTCGCAGGAACAATCCCGGAGAATCAGAAGTGGGTCAAAACTTTCCTAGATCAAGTCCACAGTCTACAACCTCATGTATTCCTAGTCGACTTCTCAAAAATAACCGGAAAATCATTTATGACCTCTCAGAATATCATAGCATAAATAATTGTAAAAATTAAGTCTTTTTGTATTTTTATCCTTGCAACACTAGCTTCCCAATTGGATCGGATACCTCATAGGTATAGAATATTTCCATAGGAACTCGTTGCAAAAATAAAGAACAGGAGGATGAACAATGGATGATAAGATCAAAAATGCAATAGCACTGAAGAAATTCTCTATCATAGGACCCGTTCTAAATGGACAGGTCTTAAGTAACACGGAGTATTTTAGGAAGGTTGCCAGCGCGCCTATTGATATGCCTCATTACGGCATGCGAAACTATTCCTACAAGACGTTGGAATCATGGCTATGTGACTACAATAAACGTGGACTAGATGGTCTTGTAAGAGGTACTAGATGTGACAAAGGAAAATCAAGGAAAATATCTTCGGAACTGGGTGAAGAAATACTAGCAAGAAGGAAATCTAATCCAAGAATTCCAATCACATTGCTTTATGAGTTAATGGTCTCTGATGGATTGATTGACCCACAGAAAATTTCAAGACCCACGCTCTACCGATACATTGAAGATCTTTCCCTAACCGGTGAGTTTAAAAATGATACAGAAAATCCAGAATCATTGAGATTTTCCCATGAACATGTAGGAGATTTGTGGCAAGGTGATGTGATGTATGGACCCTATATAACTGTGGGGAAAAAGAAAATACAGACCTATCTCCACATGTTTATCGATGATGCATCACGCTATCCCGTTTATTCTCAGTTCTATCTTTCTCAAAACTTTGAAACTCTAAGGCATTGTTTTAAAGAAGCCGTTCTACGACGAGGGGTCCCTAGACTCGTCTATACGGACAACGGGAAAATTTATCGTTCCCAGCAGTTTGAATACATATGTGCTTCTTTGGGCTGCACGCTTTTACACTCACAACCCTTTGTCCCTCAAGGACGAGGGAAGGTAGAACGTATGTTTCAT
>JANKMV010000293.1 GCA_024650095.1 Bacillota bacterium
GACATGAAAGCTAACATTCTTCAACACCTCTTCTCCGTCTTCATAGGACTATGCAGGAGGGGTAGTGATTGTTATATACCGTTGCCCGAAAAGCTTCATAGGTGATTCCGGTCACGAAGTGTCGGTGCGAGCACTGGTGGACACGGGTAATCAACTACGTGATCCATTTTCGGGTAAGCCACTCTGTGTAGCCAGTTACAATGCGCTCCGTAAACTGTTGCCAAAAGCGTTATGTGCCGCTTATGAAGCAGGAGAAGATCCAGTTTCTATTTTAGGCGAATTAGCGTATGAAGAATTTCTGCGTTTTGGTGTAGTTGCCTTTCGATCCTTGGAAAATACGGGGATGCTGGTGACCTACCACCCGCCATCTGTGGTTGTGGAATACGGCGACCGTAGAGAGGAGAGAAGTGATTTGGTTTTTGCCCTGACAGCAAAATCGCTGTCGTTAGATAATGACACAGAAGTTTTACTGCACCCGTTTATACTAGAAACTATGGGAGGTGTGGGTTCTTGAGATTATTGGTACGTTGGAAGTTACGGCTCCGGCTGTTATATATTCGTTTCCTGCAAAGAGTGGGTATTGAACTTTTGCCGGAGGTTTATTATGTTGGCAGTTCGGAAACACTGCCGCCCCCTTTATCGCAAGATGAAGAGATATATCTTTTAGAGCAGCTAAAGCGTGGCGATTATGCGGTTAAAACCGTTTTAATTGAGCGTAACCTGCGCCTAGTGGTATATATCGCAAGGAAGTTTGAGAACACGGGTATTCATATTGATGATTTGGTTTCTATTGGCACCATTGGTTTAATTAAAGCTGTTAATACCTTCGATCCGCACAAAAATATTAAATTAGCGACATACGCGTCAAAATGTATTGAAAATGAAATTTTAATGTTCTTACGGAGGAATAATAAAGTTAAGGCGGAAGTATCGTTTGACGAACCACTCAATGTAGATTGGGATGGCAACGAACTCTTGTTGTCCGATGTGTTGGGGACGGAAAATGATTTGGTAATCAAAAATATTGAGGCCGAGGTGGAACGCAAACTTCTTTATACGGCCATTGAAAGATTAAGTTGTCGGGAAAAACGCATTATGGAGCTACGTTTTGGCTTATTGGGCCAAGAAGAAAAAACACAAAAAGAAGTGGCGGTGTTATTGGGAATTTCGCAATCTTATATTTCCAGATTAGAGAAAAGAATTATTAAACGATTAAAAAAAGAGATAAAAAAAATGGAATGAAAAAACGGTACTGACAGGATGTGAAATCATTCGCTGAATAAAATTGCCCTCTCAGGAGATAATGCAAATAGAAAGGACAGGAGATTTATTCCTTGTCATTTTAATCCGGGAGGGGATTGAGCTTGATTAACAAGGTGGAAATTTGTGGCGTTAACACTGCAAAACTACCCGTCCTGAAAAACGACGAAATGCGCCGGTTGTTTACTCGTTACCAAGCCGGCGATGACAGCGCTCGGGAAAAATTGGTGAATGGAAATCTACGTCTAGTATTAAGCGTAATTCAACGTTTTAATAATCGAGGGGAATTTGTAGACGATCTGTTCCAGGTTGGTTGTATTGGTCTTATTAAGGCAATTGATAATTTTGATCTTGGACAAAATGTTAAGTTTTCCACGTATGCTGTACCCATGATTATAGGTGAAATACGACGGTATTTACGGGACAATAACCCTATTCGCGTCTCCCGTTCGCTAAGGGACATTGCTTATAAGGTTTTGCAAATTCGTGACACTTTGGCCAATCGCTTTGGCCGTGAACCAAATATTAATGAAATAGCGAGTGAATTGAGCCTTAAGCGCGAGGATATTGTTTTCGCCCTTGATGCAATTCAAGAACCTGTTTCCCTGTTTGAGCCAATATATCATGATGGTGGTGATCCCATTTTTGTCATGGATCAAATATCTGATGATAAAAATCAAGATGATAAATGGCTCGAAGTTTTAGCAATAAAAGAGGCTTTGCAAAAGCTAAATGACAGGGAAAAACTGATACTTACATTACGGTTTTATCGCGGTAAAACGCAAATGGAAGTGGCAGATGAAATCGGAATTTCTCAGGCTCAGGTGTCCCGCTTGGAAAAAGCGGCACTTGGGCATCTGCGGAAACATGTCCAGTAAGCAAAAAAGGAGGTGGGGGAAGGTGCACAACAAATACGATTTCCGAGCAGGGTTCAGTATGCTACTTATGATAATGTTATTGGCGGTGTTCCTGTCTCCTCCCGGTGAAGCCGTGCAGGCTTTTAACCAGTCGAATCTGATTCGAGTTACTGATGTTCGTGAAGTTGGCGGCCAATACTATTATCGTCGTGTTGCCCCAGTCTCCGAATTTATGCCGTAAAGAAAATCGCAGTGGCCATAAACCACGTAACCCTAGTGAACAAGATATAACTAGTGAATAAGAGAGAGCTACGGCTCTCTTTTTTTGTACGGGTAAAAAATCACTGGTTGCAATTAGTATGTGGATAATGTTAGCAATATTGAAAGAATAAGCGAGTGTAGGGAACGGTCAAGACTGTTCCCTACACTCTGCTCGCGCTGATGTAGTTTGTCACTGCGTATAGATTGGGACACGGAGAGCTTACAACGTCCAGTTTCTTTCCCTGGCAAAAATAATTATGTGTCCTCATGTGCCTGCAATTTGCATATACTATAGGAAAAGGCACGAAAGAAGAGGTGTGATATGGTTAAGATATCTGACCTCCGCAATCGGGATGTAGTTAATATTGTTGATGGGAGACGGTTGGGAGTCATTTGCGATCTTGATTTGGATTTAGAGAATGGTCGGATCTGCGCCATTATTGTTCCAGGGACCACTCGCTTTTTTAATTTCTTTGGGAGCGGAAGGGATTACGTAATTCCTTGGGAAGATATTGTTAAAATCGGTGTAGATACCATCATAGTTGAAGTGGCAGGCCCTACGTATCATAGTCGATCCTAATAAATTCATTTAAACAATAAATACTACTTGAATCTACTATATCTGGTGTTGTATAATTATACCAACACTAGATATAGTATTTTTGTACTGGTATCGATTAAATCACTTGCAGTTAGCAAGTGGCCAATGTAACCAGTATTGTAAAGCGCGCATTTAGGAAACTGAATTAGGCGCGTTTTACTTATACTGGTGAGGCGAATTATCACTTGCAGCTAGCAAGTGGCCAATGTAACCAGTATTGTAAAGCGCGCGTTTAAGAAACCGATTAAAGCGCGCTTTACTTATACTGGTGAGAGGAAATAATCACTTGCAGTTAGCAAGTGGCCAATGTAACCAGTATTG
>JANKMV010000294.1 GCA_024650095.1 Bacillota bacterium
CTAAATATAAGTTCATTGACTATAAAGAGAAACCAGACTATGAAGCATTGAGTAAGAGGTGGGATGCTTTATATTTGCAAATATTAGGTGCTATTCAATCAGGTGCTCCTATAGTTATATTGACATTTGTGACGAAAAATTTGAAAGTTGTAAGTGTTTATACTATTTTTAACATGGTTATTGCGGGCCTAAACGGCATATTAAGTATTTTTATAAGCGGATTATCAGCATCCTTTGGCGATGTCATAGCCAAAGGAGAACAGAGTATTTTACAGAAAGCATATCAAGAATTTGAGTTGTTTTATTATATGTTGATCACAATAGTTTACTCAACAGCATTTATTTTGATTATGCCTTTCATACGAATCTATACTTCTGGCATTACTGACATTAATTATAATTTACCACTTGTAGGATTTCTATTCGTTTTAAATGGTTTATTGCATAACATTAAAACACCTCAAGGAATGCTAGTGATTTCAGCTGGTTTGTTCAAAGAGACTAGAGTGCAGACTACGATACAGGGAGCAATCGTGATAATAATTGGAATGGTTTTAGCACCTTCTATTGGCATTTCTGGAGTGTTAATCGGGTCAATTTTATCTCATTTTTATCGAGATATTGAATTGGCATTCTTCATACCTAGGAATGTAACAAAGATTTCAATCAGAAAGAGTGCGTTAAGAGTCGTGAGGATTTTTGCATCTATCAGTATTATCTGGATTCCGTTCTTATTTGTTGAAGTTTCGCTAGGAGGTTATTTTTCGTGGATTAAAGCTGCAATCGTCATAGCAATTTTTTCTACATTTGTAGTTGTAATAATTAATTTGCTATTTGAAAAAGAAAATACCATAGATGCAACTAAACGAATTGTAAGGATGGTGAAAAGATGATATCTGTATTTGATAAAAAAGAAGAGTGCTGCGGATGCACAGCATGTAAGCATATATGTCCAACTCGTGCTATTGAAATGGTGTCTGATGAAGAAGGTTTTTTATATCCAGAAATCAATCAAGAATTATGTATTGATTGTGGTCGATGTAGAAAGGTCTGCCCGTTTGTAAATTCAATAAGCGTAGATGATAAACTAGATAAACCCCTTGTTTATGCCGTAAAACAAAAGGATTTTGAGACTAGGATGAAGAGTACGTCTGGCGGGGTCTATACTTCAATTAGCAGTGTAGTTCTTGACAAATCTGGTTTGATTTATGGTGTTAAGTTTGATGAAAATTTCAAAGTTATACATTCAAAAGCAATAGATGATAAGGAACGAAATACATTTAGAGGTTCCAAATATGTTCAAAGTGATCTTGGAGATATTTTTAATCAGATACGAAATGAATTAGAATTAGGCCAAAGTGTTTTATTCACTGGTACAGGGTGCCAAGTTGCCGGTCTAAGAAAGTTTATATTAGATACAAAAACAAATAGCGGTGGCTTAATTACAAATGATATTATTTGTCATGGTACACCGAGTCCGCTATTGTGGAATGAGTTTTTGAAATTTATCCAAAAAAACAGTAAACTTAATTCCTATACATTTCGATACAAAGAAAAGGGTTGGCATGGTTATAATATAAAAGCTGAATTTGAGAATGGGAAGATAAAAGTTAACACACCAGATATAAAAGTGTATTCAAATATTTTTACTACTGATTGTGCTTTACGCCCCTCATGTTATAATTGCAAGTTTGCGAATCTTGAAAGAAAATCAGATATTATGATAGGTGATTTTTGGGGAATTGAAAAAATTATGCCAGAAATAGATGATGATAAAGGAATTTCATTAGTATTAGTTAATACAATAAAAGGGAAATATGTCTTTGATTTAATTAAATCAAATATTGATATATGGGAAAGTAATACTAGAGACTGTTTACAGCCAAACTTGATTGGGCCAACAAAAAAGCCACAAAAACGAGAGATGTTTTGGCAAGACTATTACGACTATGGGTTTATATACATTGCAAAAAAATATGCAGAGTATAACTTTAAGAGTGTGATTAAGAGGAATATTAAATCAGCATTGAGAAGTGTAGGTTTACTTAAGTATCTAAAGCGATAAAAGCGAGTTTCGCTACACTCTCCACTCCGCTGACCACCTATACACTCAAAACCCTTGCAATCTATAAACTCAATCACCTTTGTAAAACTTTATCCAGAAAGCCACAGGGGTAAGTTTTCACTATTTCGTTAAGTCCGGTTAGCAAGTTCGGTCGCAAGCTCCTCACAAAGGTACCGGGTGCGCCCCGAGTTATCGAGAATGGTGCTGGAATGTGTCGAATGTACAATAATGTCCTATAACATACGTTATGTGAGCTTGTTGTGTTAATTTTTATGGTGTATACAAGGTATATTAATTCAGATAAAGCCTAGGAATGGCCAAGTGAGAAAAATATTGAAACGTTGAAGAGTCAGTGATCGTTTTGAGGAGAATATATACACCGAAATATTGGAGGTGTTTAACATGGACAAGTTAGTTTTTAAGGGTATTATAATATCAGTCCAACCTCGAATCAGGCTACTGCGTTCATTTGACGAGGCTTCCCATAGTTATCTAGGTTATGCCATCCGGTTAGATGGTGAGATTGATACTGAAAAAAACAGATTTTCCATCGGCATCGGCAAAGCAGCTCAGGCCAATCATCAATTGAAAGTTAACGACACAATCTCTGGTGAATGTCTACAAGTACCTGATCCAGACATGGAAGCAGTGGAATACTACAAGGTATCAAAGCTCAAAGTCATCATCTCTGGCGAACTGGGTAATCCATCGACACCGTGGGAGATCATTGCTCCCGAGCTAGAGAGCTACAGAGAGCGTGGTCATCGTAGACTGGCGGCTAGAACGTATGATACGAAATGCTTATCCTGCATATGGGGAGCTAGGATGCCGGTTGAGATTATCGTAGATAACTGGAACCCTAGAGGACGGAAGGAGTATCGCTTTGAAACATTTTGTTATGGTCCTTTGAGTTGTAAGCTGTATAAGGCGGGGCCTAAGCGAAAGGTTGAAGGAAGGCACGGGATGGTCTACGTTGAGGAAGATTGGGTTGATCAGCAAATGACAGAACATAGGGATCCGGATGAGTAGGTACCCGCAAAGGTGCCGGCTCCGGTCGGGTTGTTGGTGGATTAAAACGTCCTATAATCTATCTTATGTATAGTACACTTGTAGTTCTTAAATACTGCGGGATCATCGTCCACTTGGCGTAAGAAAAGTAATGAGTGAATGAAAGTGAATGAATAGGTGTAGCTTTAGTGCTATATGTGAATAT
>JANKMV010000295.1:0-2169 GCA_024650095.1 Bacillota bacterium
GTGGTCGATGCTTCTTCATATCTAGGAGAAACGGTACAGGATGTTGTTATCACCGTTCCAGCCTATTTCAACGATGCACAACGGCAAGCAACTAAAGATGCAGCTGTAATCGCAGGCGTAAATGTGCTACGAATCATTAATGAGCCCACAGCGGCTGCTTTGGCATACGGTTTGGGGAAAGACACCAATGAAACAATTCTGGTCTTCGATTTAGGTGGTGGTACGTTTGATGTCTCGATCCTCGATGTGGGAGACGGTGTTTTTGAAGTACGTTCCACCAACGGAGATACCCATTTAGGTGGCGATAATTTCGATAGAAAAATTGTGAACTGGTTAGCACAGGAGTTTAAGAAGGATCATGGCTTTGATTTGCGAGAGGATAAACAAGCGTTGTTACGATTAACTGAGGCGGCAGAAAGGGCAAAAACTGAACTGTCCACGACCATGGAGTCGCAGATTAACTTACCCTTTATTACAGCGGATGCTAATGGGCCTCAGCATCTAGACATAAAATTAACGAGAGCGAAGTTTAATGAGCTTACAAATGAGCTAGTGGAACGTTGTCGTGAGCCTATTAAAGCAGCGTTACGTGATGCGAAGATGACCGCAGATAATATAGATCAAGTTATATTAGTGGGTGGTTCTTCTCGCATTCCTGCTGTACAGGAATTAGTGAAGGAAATGGCGGGGGGACGCGAACCGAATCGTAGTGTAAACCCAGATGAGGTAGTTGCCGTAGGAGCTGCAATTCAGGCGGGTGTCCTGACAGGAGAAGTAAAAGATGTTGTTTTGTTAGATGTAACACCTCTTTCTCTAGGATTAGAAACAATGGGTGGTGTAATGACACGCTTAATCGAGCGTAACACCACCATTCCAACCCGACGCACGGAGGTTTTCTCCACCGCCGAAGATAATCAGCCAGCGGTAGATATTCATATTTTGCAGGGTGAAAGGGAAATGGCTAAGGATAATAGATTACTAGGACAATTTAAGCTAGATGGTGTTGCACCCGCTCCCCGCGGTACACCGCAAATCGAAGTTACGTTTGATATTGATGCCAATGGTATCCTCAGTGTAACAGCGAAGGACAAGGGGACGAGCAAAGAGCAGCATATTACCATCAGTGGCTCTACTAACCTCGACCAAGGAGAGATCGAGCGCATGGTGGAAAATGCCAAGCGCTACGCAGAGGAAGACAAAAAACTCAAAGAGGTAGCAGAAGCACGCAACGAAGCAGATGCAATGGTATATACTGCACAGCGACAAATGCAAGAGTTAGGGGATAAGGTCTCCCAAAGCGAAAAAAGCACAGTAGCCGACCTTATTACTGAACTCACACAAATGCTAGATGATCAGGCGGATGTGCAAAAATTACGTACTCTTACCCAGCAACTGCAGCAAGCAGTGACAGCGTTACTTGCTATATCCACAGAAGAAACTCCTCCTCTAGCAGATGATGGCAACGATGATGTAGTGGATGCAGAATTTGAAGAACAATAATTTAGGGAAATGGCGGGATAAGCGATGGCTGTAAAATTTCAAGATTATTATGAAGTCCTAGGTATAGCACGTACGGCCACGGAAAAAGAAGTAAAAACGGCTTACCGTAAACTGGCCCGTAAACATCATCCCGATTTACATCCCGGGGAAAAACAAGCGGCGGCAGAAGAGAAATTTAAGCAAATTAACGAAGCCTATGAAGTTCTAATCGACCCTGATAAACGAGCAAAGTATGATAGACTGGGTGAAAATTGGCAAGCCGGAGAAAATTTTCAGCCACGTCCTGATATGGATGGCATGCATTTTCACTCTGCAAACGGCGGTGCCGGTGGCTTCAGTGACTTTTTTGAAACGCTTTTTGGTGGAGGGTTTACTAATTCCCAGCGAGATCAGGGTTTTCGCCAACGTCAGACAAACATGCGTGGTGAAGATGTGGAGGCTGAATTAACGCTTACTTTGGAAGAAGCTTTTCGGGGCGGCGATAAGACAGTGCAGCTGTCTTTGCCCAGTGCCTGTGAGCAGTGTGGTGGCAGTGGCATTAGTGGTAGTGGCTTTTGTCCAGTCTGTGCAGGCCGGGGTCAGGTACAGACCACGAGTACATTAACGGTAAAGATACCTCCATCCCGCGCTGATGGATAATATTTCTCCAGCGGCATTCGCATTGGCACC
>JANKMV010000295.1:2179-3246 GCA_024650095.1 Bacillota bacterium
GATACCTCCATCTACCCGGGAAGGGACCAAGATCCGCTTACGCGGTCAAGGCGGTGGTCGCTCTGGACAGCGTGGCGACCTTTACTTACGTGTGCGATTACTTCCCCATCCGCTTTTCCAAGTGCAAGAGAATGATTTAGAGGGAGCATTAGTGGTGATGCCCTGGCAAGCTGTTTTGGGAGATAAGGTCAGTGCCCCCACATTGGAGGGGACTGTTTCCGTAACTTTGCCCCCAGCTACTCATGCAGGTAAACGGCTACGCTTACGTGGAAAAGGGTTACCCAAAAAAGATAACAGCAGGGGAGACCTTTATTTGCGAGTGGTAATCGATATTCCCTCACAGCTTAGTGAAAAAGAACGAGAGTTATATCATGGGTTAGCCGCACAACATCGTAAGGAGGAATCCTAACCATGAAATATCGCATTCAGATCTATCAAAAAAGCACGATAGAAAGCGACGCTTGGGTTAGTATCCACGCTCTTGATTATCACCCAGAGTTATTGGAACGGCTTACTCTTCTAGGTATCATTACGGTCAAAGATGAAATGATCCATAGTCATGACCTTGCACGACTCCGCAAGCTTTTTCACATGCGTTCATGCCTTGGTGTCAATATTACCGGAGCTGCCATTATCCTTGATTTATTGGACCGAGTAGAAGAATTGCAGAAAGAAATCCGACACTTACGAGGATATTAATAATACAATAATGTCCCCGCAAGAATGCAACCTCTCTTGCGGGGACATTATTGTCATTATATGTAATACAATATAATGGCCAAGGATTGTGATCGCAATACTTGGCCTTATCTTTTGCACCTGTATTTATATTTCTACTACCGTAAATCCTTCCTCCATTAAAGCTTGCTTAATATGAACCAGAGTTGCCGTTTTTTCATCAAACCGTACGGTTACTTTGTTGACATCCATGTTAACGTTGACAGCTTCAACACCATCGATACCTGTCAGCTTTTCTTTTATCAAGTTATCACATTGTGTGCAGTTCTCGGGAACTTCAACACGGAGCTCGCCATTAACACTCATGCTTTCACATCCTTTTTTATCTC
>JANKMV010000296.1 GCA_024650095.1 Bacillota bacterium
GGCGGCTTTCACCGCTTGTTCAAAATCATTGGAGGCACCTGTGGAACGGTTACCCAGTACCACTTCTTCAGACACAGCACCTGCCACCATAATGGAGATTTGCCCCTCGAGATACTGTTGCGTATAAAGATAGCTATCACTCTGTGGACTTTGGCGCATATATCCTAGTGCTTTACCTCTAGGAGTCGTGGTAATGGTAGAAACGGAACCAGGACGTTGCTGTTCACTGGCGAGTGCGTGTCCGATTTCATGGACAGCAACACGCCAGAGTTCATCCTTAGCGGGTTTGGTATCTAGTTTTTCACCCATAATAACTTTATCAATAGCTTCTGTAAAGTGCCGTTGGGTAATGCGCTCTTGCACTTCACGCATGGCTAAAATGGCGGCTTCATTAGCAAGACTCTCTAAATGGGCACCTGAAAAACCAAAGGTGTCTCGTGCCAGTTGCTCTATATTCACATCATCCCCTAACGGTTTATTTACCACATGTAGCTTAAGAATTTCTTGTCTCGCATCTACATCGGGCAAATCCACCTGCACAATCCGGTCAAAACGCCCCGGACGCGTGAGGGCACCGTCCAATAAATCGGCGCGGTTAGTGGCACCAATTAAGAGTGTACGCACATTGGCGTCCACGGTCATGCCGTCCATTTCCACCAAGAGTTGATTAAGTGTTTGGTCGTATTCATGGTGCGATGTATGTGAGCCACGTTTACCACCTAGAATTTCAATTTCATCAATGAAGATAATGGCACTTTTTTTCTTCTCCTTAATGGCTGTACTACGTGCTTTAGAAAAAATCTGCCGTACACGTTGCGCGCCCACGCCGGCGTAGAGTTCAATAAACTCACTACCACTTGCTGTCATAAAGACAGATTCTGTATAGGCTGCAGCCGCTTTGGCCAGGAGAGTTTTACCAGTACCTGGAGGTCCAGCTAATAAAATACCCTTTAAGGGTCGGATCCCAAGTTTCTCTATACGGTCGGGGTGGCGAATAAAATCGAGTGCTTCTAGCAGCTCTTTCTTCGCAGAACGTTGGCCGCCAATTTGATCGAACTTTACCAGCCCTGCACTTTTTTTTGCTTCCACTACAGCAAATTCTTTCTTACTTCCGTTACGCATACTCGAAAAATAATACAGCAAACCAAACATAACCACAAAGAAAAGCACGGGGGCGACATTAAACCCTTGCCAGATAAGCACAGCTAAGATGGCAAGGGTTGCGCCCACACCTATTTCGATTATCATACACGCTCGCCCTCCCTTCCCCGTTGCTCTCGCGCAATAATTTCATATAGGTAAGAGTCACCGTTTCTCATTTGAAAATAAATGTTTTCCTTATCAATAGCAATGCGATGATCTGCCACATTTAGATCGGCTAAAGTAGAGGCCACATAATCATTTATTTCGGTAAAGTTCCCTCTCTGCTCTCCTTCGTAGAGAGCAAGACGAACAGCAGACATTGCTTCCGTTAGAGACGAGTCACGTTCATCAACTAGCTCCAGACGATAGTTATCCTGTTTCAACATGGTCGTAATCACTTTTTGTAATTCCTGATACGCTAGCGATAAATCGGCGACATGATTGAGTTGAACCACAACCACTTGTAGATCATCTTCTTGGCGCAATTCTACAGTGCGTACATTCTCTAGTTCATTGATACGCTTAAGGAGCGGTTCGTTGACCATCTGCCGCTGACGCACCAGCACAGCTCCGACGGATATCCCCAATGTCAAGATAAAGACCAGTACGGCCACCGGCCATTTAAAGTTCTTCATAGTATCGCCCTTTCTAGTAGACGGAGTTTACATAATACAGTATAACACAGCAGATGCATGATTCCAACTGGAAATAGTTCGAACTATTGCAAATTAGTAATAATGAAGCTTACTGGCTAAAAGAAAACACGTACTAGAAACGGCCACACCGTTTCTAGTACGTGTTTTCTCGCACTGCTTATTTTTGTACTGCTAATATATACCGCGACAACCGAATGTAGGGAACGGTCAAGACCGTTCCCTACACCTTACCTCTGCGATAGTGTTACTGCCAATACTATTCATTTGGAGAGAAAGGATAATTAACGGCTTCTATACTGTGAGACAATTAGATCGCTTGCGTTTGTTTTGGCAAAATTTAGGGAAGGTTTACCTTACCTAATAGATCATATCCTTCAAAACCGTTGATGGTCACACGGACAATCGTCCCAGGTGTAGCATTAAACTGGGGAACTCGAACGTATCCATCCACCTCGGGTGCCTGCATATAGGTACGCAGTAATAGCACGCCCTCCTCTTGTGCAGAACGACCATCAACCATGGCTGCGAACTGTTGACCCACTAGCGCCTGCTGCTTTTTTGTTACAATTTCACTCTGGACGCCAATGGCTTCTGCCAACCGTTCCTGCTTAATGGATTCTGGAACTTGCTGATGAAAACGCGCAGCTGCGGTGCCTTCTTCCTGAGAATAGACGAAGAAACCAGTGCGATCGAGACGAGCGATATGTAAAAACTCCAGTAGTTTTTGGAAGTCGTGCTCCGTTTCACCAGGAAAACCTACAATAAATGAAGAGCGCAGGCTAATGCCCGGGATTTGCGTCCGCAAGAGATCAAGTAATTCTACTATCTGTGCAACCGTTAACTTACGCCCCATACGATGCAGAATTCGGTCCACACCATGTTGCAGGGGTAGGTCTAAATAGTTACAAACTTTATCCATGCGCGCAATGGCATCGATTATCCTCGTATCTAGCCGTTCTGGGTACGCATACAGTAAACGTATCCATTCAATCCCACGAATCGAAACTAATTCCTCCAACAGCTCAGGGAGCTCCAGTTGGCCACTACGGTCCAGTCCATATAAAGTAATATCCTGAGCAATGAGGCTAATTTCCTTAACGCCGGCGGCTGCCAATTGTTGCGCTTCCGCTAGGATCGCTATGCGACCACGACTGCGATAGTGTCCTCGGATCGCTGGAATTGCACAATACGTGCAGTTGTTATCACAGCCTTCAGCAATCTTAAGATAGGCCATATGAGAAGCTGTGGCTAACAGACGCTTTGCATCTTCGGGTGCATCATATTCACCTTGTAAAAAGGCTACACGCTCCCCCGCCATGGATCGACGAATGGCCACAGCAACAGCATGGACGTCATTGGTACCAAAAATACCATCAAGTTCAGGGATTTCAAGTAGAATTGAAGTTGTATCTCCGACTAAGGTAGCGGCTCCTTG
>JANKMV010000297.1 GCA_024650095.1 Bacillota bacterium
GACCGCCATGCCGTATGTAGCTGCCATCTCTCGTACTTCACTTTTTAAATAACCACCTAAGGGGAAAAGCGTGTGGGCAAGTTGCTCCTGTGTCAAATTATAAAGGGTATATGTTTGATCTTTATGTGTATCCTTGGCCTTTTGTAAGCGATATCGCTGTAGCTGTTCGTCAAAGGTAACCCTAGCGTAGTGCCCAGTGGCGATGTACCATGCCTCCAAATCAAACGCTTTGCGTAAGAGCAAATCAAATTTCAGATAACGATTGCAGGCAATGCATGGATTGGGCGTTCTACCCTGACGGTATGCATCAATAAAGTAATCAACCACATGTTGACGAAAGGGTTCTTTAAAGTTGACCACATAAAAGGGGATACCCATTTTATCCGCCACCCGCCGTGCATCATCTACCGCTGACAAAGAACAGCAACCGCGTCCTGAATGCTTGGCGTCATCCTCGAATCCTTCCGATACCCACAAACGCATGGTTACACCAATGGCTTCATAACCCTGCTCTGTGAGCAGAGCCGCCGTTAGCGAGCTATCGACGCCACCACTCATGGCCACCACAACGCGTTTATTTTTTTTTATCTGCATCGTCATCCCTCCGCCTTCAACACTATCCGTTAGTATGACCCAAAGATACGTCCGCCTTACCTCGTGTCGTTTCCTGCATCTGTATCTGCATTGTTGGCAGCGCGGCCAGTGGCAGTAAAGCTAGAACTATGGCACCGTGTTCACCATACTTTACCGTATCTATTTTACCATCACAAATCTCGATTTCACGGAGCACAGCGCCTACTAATTCATAAGAAATGGAAACTGTAACCGGTTGATAAAAAATCTCTCTAACTCGCATCGCGTCCGCTAGCCCTGCTTCTGCGCAGCTACGATAGGCTCGAATTAAGCCGCCAATGCCCAGCTTCACACCACCAAAGTAGCGTGTTCCCACCACCGTTATATTGGTCAATCCAGCCTGCTCGATGGCTTGTAACATCGGGGGGCCCGCTGTGCCGCTGGGTTCAGCCGCGTCACTTTGCCTAGTGATGGCTAGATCACCTATGCCCAATTTATAAGCATAGGCATTATGCGTGGCATCATGAAACTCATGGCTCACTTGCTCGATGAAAGCTTTAGCTTCTTCTTCACTGTCGGTACGTGTAACACTGGCAAAAAAGCGACAAGCGCCCACAGCGATTTTCACACGCACAGGCGCTGCTATAGTATCAAATCGATCACTCATTTGTATCACCTTTTTTACGGATGGCATCCCAGCGGTCAAGGCGCTCTTTAATGGAACGCTCATAGCCATTTTCTCCGGGATTATATAATTTAGCTGGTGGCATGTTCTCTGGTAGGTAGCTTTGTTTAACAAAATTACCGGCAAAACTATGGGGATATAGATAGCCTTGGCCATGCCCCATCTTTTTTGCACTGCTGTAACTGGCATCGCGTAAATGAGCCGGCACTCGATCACCAGGTCGTTCTTTTACCAAAGCCAAGGCTTGATCTATGCCAACGTAGGCCGCATTGCTTTTCGGTGCTGTGGCCAGGTATGTGGTTGCTTGTGCCAACGGAATACGTGCTTCCGGTAAACCTAGCATATGTACAGCTTGAGCCGCAGCATTTGCCACCAACAAGCCATGCGGATCGGCATTGCCAATATCTTCAGACGCCAAGATTACTAAGCGGCGCACGATAAACAAAGGATCCTCGCCTGCTTCCAGCATACGAGCGAGCCAATAAAGGGCAGCATCGGGATCTGAACCGCGCACAGATTTAATAAAGGCAGAGATCACATCATAATGTGCATCTCCATCCCGGTCATAAACGACAGAGCGACGCTGGACCGCTTCTTCCGCCACTTTGATATCTACCTGCTTTATACCTTGGTCACTCGCCTCAGTCAATGCGGCTGCCAACTCCAGCGCATTGAGCGCAGCCCTGGCGTCACCATTGGCCATGAGTGCCAAATGGGCCAGCGCCTCCTCAGTAAGCGTGACATTATCCAGCTTAGCTTCAGGCCAAGCCAGTGCCCGCTTTAAGAGCTCGGCAATATCTTCTTGGGTCAGTGGTTCGAAGGGAAAAATTCGCATGCGAGAAAGTAGTGGTGCATTGACAGTGAAATATGGATTTTCTGTGGTTGCTCCAATTAAAACGACAATGCCCTTTTCCACCGGAGGTAAAAGTGCATCCTGTTGTGCTTTATTAAAGCGATGGATTTCATCAATAAATAGTACGGTTCTTTTCCCATCTTGGGCCAAGCGTTGCCGTGCTTCCTCCATCACCTTACGAAGCTCACCCACACTTGATGATACGGCATTAACACGTACGAAAGCTGCGTTTGTTTTCACCGCGATAATTTCTGCCAGCGTCGTTTTTCCTGTTCCAGGTGGCCCGTAAAACAGCAAAGAAGATAGAACGTCACTCTCAATCAAGCGGCGTAGCGGTTTCCCTTCACCCACAAGATGTTTTTGGCCTGCAAATCCCGCTAAACTCTGGGGACGCAAACGAATGGCAAGGGGACCGTGTTTTTTTAGTTCTTCTTCTTCACGTAGTGTAAAGATATCCATTTATCATCATCCATTCACTTATGTAACAACCGTTTGGCCTGCAAATATAACCCACACTCCACTCGCTTTTTATGCAATTGACAACCCAGTGCATACGGTTGTGCAAAGTCACCATTAATATTCCACGCGGCTGCATGGCAGCCACCGCCACAAAAAAATCGGGCAAAACAGTTTGTACATACTTCCTTCTCCGTAACATCTATGGCTTGAAAATGCGCTAGCATGGCGGGCTTGACACCACTTTCTACATGTCCAGCACAAAAATCATCATCCCCGGCAAACTGGTGGCAGGGATACATCCGCCCATCAGGTGCAACCGCCAAATACGTGGCCCCCGCACCGCAACCTAGTGATCTCTTCTTAGCACAGGGTCCGTGTTGCAAATCTAGCTCAAAATGAAAGAAATAAACCTTCTTGCCCTCTTGTTCCCAGTCCCATAATAAAGCAACCAACTTTTCGTACTCTGCATACAAGTGGGGTACATCTTCTTCGCGTAATGCTTCCTCGGCTCCCGGTGCTAAAACCACTGGCTCAAGCGACAAGGACGTGAAGCCTGCACGTACCATTGCCTGCACATCCTCAACAAAATCAAGATTATGATGTGTGTACGTTCCGCGCATATAGTAATTGTCGTCATTTCTACCGCCGAC
>JANKMV010000298.1 GCA_024650095.1 Bacillota bacterium
GATTTACGGGAGAAACAATATCCCGGGTCATCACAAACTACATTCACAACGCCAATCACTTTGCCGGTTAGCCCATGTACGGGGGCAGCTGCGCCATATGTATTATGAAACGTTGAGCGATAATGTTCATAGCCCAAAACAGAGGTTACTCTATCTTGGGTTAAAGCTAACCAAATAGAATTGGTACCGATACGTTTTTCCAACGCTTGTGTGTTACTCCGCGTATTCATTAAGGGAAAACCCGCACTATCATACAACTGAATTCTATATTGAGAACTATCACTGCTAAGCAGCTTGGCAAAATTTACATTCATTGAGGTCAATTGAGACATTTCTGAAGTGCCATCGCCCTCAGATGTAGAAGATAGTAAGCGCGGACCATCAGGGTCCACACCATAGGCACGACTTCGGACCCAAGATCGCTTAATAACATTGGAAACAACAGTACGATCTACTTCCTCACCTTGCATAAACTTCTCCCACTCAATTTTTACACGGCTTACATGTTGTTGTAGTGAATTTAGAGACATTTCAACACTCCCATATGAACATTAATAACTGCGATGCCTATTGGTATAAACTACAAACTCATCCCAGTTTCCATTGTATGCTTTTATGGTGATACATATCTCTATTGAGGGAAAGAACTGAAACTATCCTCTGTAAATATTCTATTCTCTCTTTCTGAACTCCTTCAAAATTTTTGTAATAATCAATTAATTCTACCAAATAAAGTCTACCGCAAAAAATTAGAAAATATAGCCATAAAAATAGTATAATGAGGCACACTACGGAGGAGGTGAAAAGCATGGATATGCCGAAATTTCGTGTCTGGCATCAAATGAAAGATGACTTTGATGCGAAAACAAAACAATGGACCTATGTCTGGCGTATGTCAAACGTACAACTTCTCAATCTAACCGCAAAGGAGGTCACCATTGAAAGTAAGTACGGCTTCGGTAACCGCCTCTATAAAATTGGCCCCTCGTGTATCTTAATGCAATCCATCGGTATTTTAGATATTCAGCAAAAGCCAGTTTTCACGGGAGACATTGTGAAAGTTACGGAGCTTAACACAACCAAAGTAAAAACGGGTGTGGTAGAAGACGAATTAGCTGTGCGCTATATTAAAGTAGCAGATGATAAAATGATGAATTGGGATCGCTATCATGTAGAAATAATCGGCAATATATATCAAAAAACAGAACAATGAGAGAGAAAGATAAAGAAGGCTCCACCAATTTGGCGTGCCTTCTTTATCTTTCTTTATACCTTAGACAGTTAGGTCCTTTTTTTCCTGTTGCTGAATTTTCTTTGTCAAACGGTACCCCGTTAAGGCGAAAAGGGTTCCTATCATGCGCAAGGTTACAGCAAGAATTAATGCAGCTTTAAATCCACCGGTGACATCTCTAATATATGCACCGACAAATCCTCCACACGTAATTCCAATACCCACAGACATGGAATTTAATGTCGACATGATTTTGCCAATATGCCGTCGCCCAAAGACGGCTGGCACAGAAGCATAGTGCAGCGTACCCTCACCGCTCATAACAAACATAAGGATACCTCCAGCAACGTAGATAAACATAGCACTTGTGTATCCCATATAAAACACCCAAATGAGAACCCCCGAGGTAAAATACATAAGAGGAAGCGCAACAAAAGGCCCTAGCTTATCTAAAATCCAACCCCAACAAAACCTTCCCATAAGTCCCGTAAAGGCAACCAATGAGAGATAGTACGGCACCACTGTTGCCAAAATGTCGGCTCGCTCCATACCCGATTTCGTCAAACCCTCGATGATGATCATCGTTACATTTTGAGCAAAGAACATATAAGAAAAAGATGCACCGATGAAGCCGCCAGCTAAAATCCAAAATCTTTTATCTTTAGTGGCTTCTGCAAAGGTATATTGTTTTTGATCTACCACTTCTTTCCCCGCTGTTTTTGCTCTAGCAACCCAACCGGCGGGCTTCCATTCATTTTCTGGCATCTTCCAGGGAATAATACCGAAGATAGCAATGCTAGCAAAACCGATAAAGCCGAGAATCATAAAAATTTCACTGGTGAAACCTCTCGCAACAATAATCGCAGCGATGAGTGGTGCATAGACCATGGTTCCCACACTAACTCCAGACCCACCAAGTGCCATCGCTACGCCTAGCCTATCCGGGAACCATTTAGCTACAGTACTAGTATACGCTCCCGAATATAAGCCAGCACCAAATCCAATTAAAAACCCGCCGGTATACCAAAGTGGCATGGCTGCTGACCAAGTAGTTTGGCGCAACACTGCTGCCAAAACAAAATAGCCAATGAGTGTGATAAAGGCTGATAAGAAGAATGGAATTTTGGGACCGTATTTATCTAAAATAAAACCTGCAACCGGGGGACCCAACACCATAGATCCTACCCCTGTAAATGTTGAAACAAGAATAATACTTGCCGTAGTTTCAAGGTTAAACATGGTTTGAATGTGAGGATAAAACAACGCCCAAACTGCAATTCGCGTGGCAGCAATAATAAATGCTGATGACGGATAATACCATCGTTTACTCTCGCCTATACCATAATTTAAAAATGACACATTAGATTCCTCCTTCGTATTTTATTATAGGAGCAACACTTTTACGCAATAGCAACGATCTCGCTCAATTCATATACTCCTCCTATCTAATCAACTCGTTATTTAACAATTCTTAATATTCAGTTATTGCAAGATATATACCAAAAAATCGCTATAAAGCTCCACGCATTTTGTAAAAATTTCTGTACCGTATATTTATTGTTGTTAGTACGCAATCCATTAGAAAAAAACTATGGAAGGCGTGAGCATGTGCTCTCCCGGTCACAGTTTACCTGTAGCATATTGATACAGTATTTCCCCATACTGTACCCTTTTTACTCACCCACAAAAGCACAGCTATTTGGTTCCTATAAACGTGCTTTTCAGTACTGATATCATTCACCGCTTGCTAATTGTAAGCGAAATATTTCAGTATCAGTACAAGAAAGCGCGCCATTTTCAGTTCCATTAGTGCGCGCTTGCAGTACTGGTGACACTTGTCGCTTGCTAATTGCAAGCGAAATATTTCATTATCAGTACAAGAAAGCGCGCCATTTTCAGTTCCATTAATGCGCGCTTGCAGTACTGGTGACACTTGTCGCTTGCTAATTGCAAGCGAAATATT
>JANKMV010000299.1 GCA_024650095.1 Bacillota bacterium
AGGGGGAATGGCACGACGTATTCTCGTGGCAGGCGCCATGGTTAGCGATGCCCGTTTAGTGATGGCGGATGAACCTACACCTGGACTTCATCCCGAGGTGGTGCAGGAAGCTCTTGGCCACTTAAAAGAATTGGCAAAGCAAGAGCGTGCGGTGATGCTCATTACCCATGATATTGAAGCTGCACTCACCATTGCCGATTCCATTGCTGTCTTCTATGCTGGTACCACAGTGGAGATCGCGCCTGTTGAGGACTTTGTGGGTCGAGGGGAAGCATTGCGTCATCCATATAGTAGGGCACTGTGGCAGGCACTACCGCAGAATGACTTTATCTCCATCGCGGGTTTCCAACCCGCACCTGGTGAGTTGCCCAGCGGCTGTTTGTTTGCACCGCGCTGCCCCTTAGCGCAGGTTACATGTTTGCAAAGTAGGCCACCTGAGCGCTTGTTACGTGGCGGGAAAGTGCGGTGCCATTATGCTACTTAATGCTAATAATATTAGTTTTCGCTACGGAAAGGGTTCTTTAGTACTACAAGATTTTTCACTGCATGTGGCCGCTGGAGAAGTGGTGGGTTTGAGTGGCTATAGCGGTTGTGGAAAAAGCACTCTAGCGCGTATTCTAGCAGGCTATCTTAGGCCAATGCAAGGACATGTCCAACTTGGTGGCAAACCATTGCCTACGCAGGGGTACAACCCCGTACAGTTAGTGTTGCAACATCCTGAACAGGCCATTAATCCTCGGTGGCGGCTCGGCCAGACTATCCGTGAAGGCTGGCAACCAGATAAGGAACTGCTAGCTGCCTTTGGTATTCAACCGGAGTGGCTAAAGCGCTGGCCCAATGAATTATCCGGAGGCGAACTACAACGCTTTTGTGTGGTGCGCGCACTAGGGCCAAAGACTCGCTTTTTGATTGCCGATGAAATGACTACCATGCTCGATGCCATTACGCAAGCTCAGATTTGGCAGGTTGTTATGGAAATTGCGCAAAAACGTAAGCTAGGTATCTTACTCATTAGTCATGAAAAACCGCTGATTAGCAGGCTCTGTCACAGAGAAATTCAGCTCACCAAACTTGAAGATAATACAAATGCCAAAACATAAGTTGCTATAAAAATAAATATTTACTTTATTGCAGGAATTGCTTGTTTTGAGGGCGAACTTAACGGTATAATGAAAAGGGAACAAACGTTTGGTTAGGGGGATTTATATTATGGAAAAACAAAAAGCTCTAGACATGGCATTAATGCAAATTGAAAAGCAATTCGGTAAAGGCTCCATCATGAAACTGGGGGACACTGCTGAACGCATGAATCTGGCTGTCATTTCTACAGGGGCACTGGCAATAGATATTGCCCTTGGGGTTGGCGGTTTCCCGCGTGGTCGTGTAATTGAAATATTCGGCCCAGAATCTTCGGGAAAGACCACCGTGGCTCTACACGCCATTGCAGAAGCGCAAAGAATGGGTGGATTTGCAGCATTTATTGACGCCGAGCACGCTCTTGATCCTAATTATGCCAAAAGATTAGGTGTTAACACAGATGAACTCTTGGTCTCACAGCCCGACACCGGTGAGCAAGCATTAGAAATCGCTGAATCGTTGGTACGAAGTGGCGCCATAGATGTGCTTGTCATTGACTCGGTGGCTGCTTTGGTGCCAAAAGCAGAGATTGAAGGGGAAATGGGTGATTCCCATGTGGGCTTACAAGCACGACTAATGTCCCAGGCGTTACGTAAACTATCGGGTGCCATTTCTAAATCCAATACCATTGCCATTTTTATTAACCAGCTACGGGAAAAAGTGGGCGTAATGTTTGGTAGTCCAGAAGTAACACCGGGTGGACGTGCTCTCAAGTTCTATGCTTCAGTACGACTTGATGTCCGCCGCACAGAGACTCTGAAGCAGGGAACTGAATCTGTAGGTAACCGTACCCGTGCCAAAGTGGTGAAAAATAAAGTTGCACCCCCCTTTAAGCAGGCAGAGTTTGATATTATTTATGGTGAAGGCATATCCCGTGAAGGTACCTTAATTGATATGGGTGTTGATATGGATCTCGTGCAAAAAAGCGGTGCCTGGTTTTCCTATGGCGATGTTCGGTTAGGGCAAGGCCGCGAAAACGCACGCCAGTTTCTCAAAGACAATCAAGACATTGCCGTAACAATCGAGCGGAAAATTCGCGAAACGCACGGTCTACCCATTGGCAAGCCACCTGCGGATACTGTAGAAACTGATAAAAAGGAGAAAGCAGGTAAAACTGTTACATCTGCTAAAGCATGAGTAGTGACCCGCTGAAAAAAGCACGAGGTATTGCATACCGCCTGCTGGGTATGCGGGCGCGAACTGTACAACAGATCCGTGACCGACTTATAAAAAAAGAGATACCTGAAGATATTACGGTTCAGGTTATTGATGAATTAGTTGAGGCGGGCTATGTAGATGACCTTGCCTTTGCTCGGAATTATATTGAGTACAGGTTACGGGGAAAGCCATATGGTCCGTATTGGTTACGTTCCTCTTTACTGCGTACAGGTGTGGCACGTGAGCTCATAGATACTGCACTGAGTGAAGTCTTCGTACCCGGGCGTGAAGAAGAATTAGCACAACTATATCTTAGCCAAATTTATCAACGCAGTGAAATGCCGACACAGAAAGCCATGAGAAGGCTATTAGCACGTGGTTTTAGTCGTCAGGCAGCTTTTCATGCACTACGGGATATAATTGAGGTAAACTAAAAGATACCGTATACAGCGGTATCTTTTTTAAAGGAAATTGTATCAATCTTGGAGTGCTATCTTTCCTTGCCAATAGGGTTTGTCAGGGGAATTTGCCTTTACTCTTGCGTGTGGTCAGGTCAGCAAGAGTAAAGGGTTGGTAGCCCATAAAAGAACAAGAAAAACGCATCCGTAGCTAAGAACACGAAGCGTTTATCTTGGTAATGGGAGAGTAAAATACCCCAATCTCGTTAATATAGGCACTAATTATGAGGAAAACAAACAAAACCATGAGTTATCTTGACATAACGTCTGAAAAACGATACAATTTAAGGCAGAAAAAGTAATCGTGTGTGTCTCCTGCTACTAGGGCGTTTTTGGCGTATTTCCAGCCTACTCATATATATCTTCTACTGGGGTAAAACTAATATTTTTAAAACAAATCCAGTTAAGATCAGTATGCGCTTCTTTATAGCTGTGTAG
>JANKMV010000029.1:0-4776 GCA_024650095.1 Bacillota bacterium
GGGTACACTGTACACTCCTCTAGCATTGGTCAAAACAATATCACGTGCCTGGATCTCACGCAGTGGCACATTATCAAAACCGGCACTCACCAGTTGTATTAGCTTCAACTGCGTAAACTGCTCTAGATGCTTCTGCAAAAAACCCCCACCACTAACGACTACATCCGCATCAAACATGTGTGCCCCCTCCTCGTTCCACAGGCAAACCTCATAATCAAGTCTGTTTATCTTCTCTATCTGCTCGGCTGTTACAGGAAAAGCATTAACAAACAATACTTTCATGCTCACAACCTCCTTTTTACTAGTCACATGGTGACCTGATTCTGTCTCCTTACCACCGCTGTGGTGGCCTCTGCTACAATTTCTGGAGGAAAACCTAAGTGCTTTAAGATACGAATGGCAAGCTAATTGAATTGGCTACAAGGTATCTAACAAGGGATGATACATCTCTTTAGCCAGCACACTGCACTGATCGTCAACCAGCTCATGCTCTACCCACACCGCTTGTCCAGCTCGCAAGGAAGAGATGGCTAGTAGTGCATCAAGCTCTCCCCCTAACGGAATAGCTGGCGGTATTGCTTACTAGTTTTCATAAACCCTCCCCCCAATAAATCGCCTAAAAACTCTTACTCTACATATTTCAGTTATCCTTTACTTCGGCTTCACCCATCATTGCTCCTTCATTTTACATATAGCCGGCGACGATTTACTTCCTCATCCATTAATTTGAGCTACTTGTGGCGGTAACTGTTTAAACGGTACCCGCATTGCCCCACTCATTCGTTCCTTTTTGCTTACGGAGTGTAATAGCTGTTTGGTAAACGTAACAAGTCTGTTCCACCATCGTATTTATATTGAAGTTTTCTTCAGCTATTCTTCTTGCTGTTATGCTTGCTTCATCTAAGTAGTTGCGATGCTCATGAAAGTATAATATGTCTTTAACAATCAACGATACATCCATTGCTGCGGCTCCGTGCTTCAACGAGCCGCTCAGCGAGGTTTGCTTTTTGTTTCCAAACCATGCTGGTAACACTAATCCCCCATAGCCCTGACCAATCAATAATCCTACATTCCCACACGCCATCGCTTCCCGCAGCGCACGCCCACGCGCGAACACGAGCTGACTCCATTGTAGGTAAGGCCGCGGGTCATGTACCCAACCATAGACTTCCATATTTCCAGTATCTGCTCCATGTGCGAAACCTATTGCTTTTGCCTCGATGGGAATACCCATCTTTTGGATACTGCGTACTGCTCGTGCAAGATATTCAGCTCCTTTGGCCGCGCTTCCACTTGTTCTTCCCATCCAAATAATACGTAGTGGATCGTTATCAGCTTTAATCTCTTTGCTGGGCTGATAGCGTTCGATATCAATACCGTTGAGTATAATGCTGATACGTTTTTGATACTCCTTTCCTGCTGATTTTGCTACTTCAGGACCTATGGCAATGATGCACTCTGCCATTTCCATTTCAGCACGATAAAGCTTGCTCCAATTTAATATCCCATGTAATGTAACCACAAACGGGACATTCAAATGTTTAGTAACCTTGATGGCAGACGAAAAGACCAGCCGTGAATGGGCGTGTACCAATGTAATATTCATATTTTCAATCGTCTGTAACAGTTCCTCTTCTGATGTATAGAAGAAAATACATACTCCCGCTAAAGATTCCTCCATAACCTGCAAATCTTGTTCGGTTGTTGTAAAGGTACGAGCAGTTTCAGCGTTGTGAAAGAAACCTAGCACGGGATTCATGCCATGTTTCTGCATCTGCACTGCTAATTCACGTACATGGGTAAAAACGCCACACTTTGCAATAATAGAAAGCAATAAAACTCGCAACGCTACACCTACTTTTTTGCACTATCTATCTTCAAGGCGCATAGTTTCTTCAAGGCAAACGGGCTTGTTCAGACAGGTTATCGCAATCGCTCTCACGTTTACTTCCGGCAAGAAACTGCGCATAAGCTAACGTATTGCAAAAGGCCTGGTTAATAGTCCCCTCATCATACGCTTTCATTAACGATACTTTTGTAGGGTGTGAATTACACTCTATAAACCATAATTTTCCTTTGGTATCCAGTGCGAAGTCAATGCCAAGTTCCCCTAGCGGGCCATACACTGCTTCCATTGCAGAATATATGCCAAATAAAAAGTTTGTGATTTTTCTCTCGCTTAAATGATTTATGTTGACATCAGTACTCGTTACATAATCTGCAAGACGATAACTACGCGAATGAATTGTTATTGGAGATCCGACGAGTCCTAACCGTACACAAATCCCGGGTATGACTATTTCTCCATTCCCATTTCGCTGCAATTCTGCTCGCATATCCATCTTCTGTCCACCTTTATCCGGTAGCGAAATTGCCTGCTGTATTATAAACGTATTATGCTGATAAAAACTTGATAGCAATTTAATCAACCGTTTGAAAGTTACCTTTCCAATTCGTAATCTATTAATAAAAAACCTGTATTCATACATAGTGGCTGATATTTTCTTAACACGTATGACCTGTTCGCCCCTCTGCCCATAACAGCCCTTAAGATAGACTGTTCCATGAATATGTAACATATCTCTTAAAGAATTTCCTCCTGAGAAAAGTCTTGTTTCAGGAAGATAATGCCTAATATCGGCGTTTTGTGCTAATAACTGGCAGATTTCCCACTTATCAAAACCCTTGATATGATTTAAAAATTTACATTGTTTCACCTTTAAGGCACTAATAAACTGCTGATACAGTGGACGTAACCGCTTGGGAATACCTCCACAAAAATATAGCACGTCAGGAAAAGCAAAGTTGCCCTCTTTCCATAAATGATCCAGTTTATCAAAAAAGACTGCCTTTATTACTTGAGGTTCGAAGTCTACATTGATCAGACTAAAGAAAAATAGAGTAATACCATCCTCTGTATTTGCATCCTGTAATCGCTGAAACCTTGTGGCAGGTTTTTGTTTTAGCATATTTCTGATGTGCTGGTTTCTAATCAAAACACCCAGTTGAGTTTGCTTTTCTGTTTTGTCACTTGCTATGTCGTAGGACAACAAGATCTCTCCCCTTTATCCAAATACTAGCGGTTTAGACGAATCAAACGTACGATGCGAGCCCTCCGTGTGAACATGTGCCCCCTTGACATTATATGATCTGTTAGTTCATTCGTTACAGAGGTCAGTTATCATATCAACAATCCACCACAAAGAACTGATGCAAACAGTTCTTTTTTTGTTTTTTGTGAATTAATCATTCATACCACAAAGATACCCTGCGTAAGCAAAGATCGCCAAGTATTGCGCGCCAACTGTAGTAAAATCATCCAGCTCTTCAACAAGATCCTTATTAGGCTTGGCATTTACTTCAATTAACCAGAGCCTACCGTTACTATCCACGGCTAAATCCAGCCCCAGTTCTCCAAATTGACCAAACTCTCTTTCCACTACTGCAGCAATCTGTAAAGCTACCGCTGCTATCTGATCATAATCCGGAATGACAAGCTTGCCGTAGAAATTGCATAGGTCAGGATACAGGTTATTGTAAAAATCGCATTCACCACCGGCACTGTAATTTGTTATGGTAAAACCGACTTTGGCGATTCTGGCATAATTACTCATAACCATCCATTTCCCATCTTTATTCTTAATCATTAAAACCCGCATATCGAAAAGCCTGTTTTTATAGGTTAGTAATCTAATACCCTGCTGGAGGATGAATTTCTTTTTCCTAATAAAACATTCAATATATGCTTCTAACTGAATTAAATCCCTTACTACCAATTCTTTTAAGCCTTTTTCATAAAAAGTAAGTTTATACTCTGCTTGTAATTTTTCAATAGACAGTACCTCTTTACCATGACTGCCAAAGTAAGATTTAAGAAATAGTAAATCAAATTTTTGCACCATCGGACCTAATGTAGCGAGCCCTTCATATGAAACTGTTTGCGGCAAGTATTGTGCTATTTCATTGTGTTTTGATAGTTTCTGATACAATTTCCATTTTCCAATATAGCCACGGGTATTAATAAAACGGACTAATGTATCCACCCTTAATTTTCTTCGTATCTCCTTAACGCTTTTTTTGTGCTTCATTGCAAAACCCGCACCGCGGTCATATACTACATCGGGCAGAGGCAACCAAGCGTAAATCCACTTGTTCATATCGGGAACAAATGTAAAGCCTCTAACTCTTTGCCCTTCCCAATCGATACTATTGCAAGAAAAATAGTAGCAAAGAAAATGTTTTTCCTGTCCCGCCGTCATATGACTCATAAAAGAGCTAAATGCATCCGGGACTTTCAACTGATTAGGCCGTACAAATATACCCACAACAGGTCCCAAAAAAATTTCTTCATCCTTTACCCAAAAATTTAATTCTACATTTTCATACACTGTTATCTCTTCTACAGTCAGATCAGGCAAAAAAGTAGTTGGTTCAATATACAGAAACTGGTTGTTTATACCAGACGGCCTAATTACTACTTCCTTGATCTGTTGCCCTAGATGAAGGTAATACTTTTTTTCTGGCGAGAGCTTGAATCGCTCAACAATCGTACGTGGAACTAGACAAATATTTTTATTATTTTGCTCCACTACCCACCCTATACGTAATATCATCATCACACCTACCTAACTTTTTATATCAAGCATATATTGTCAAATTCGCGTACAGTATGTAACCCAGTCTAATCTGAAAATAGTGTAAAAAGTACCATAAAGAGACCTGGCAACATACAATGATCTAACATTTAACGCTACAACAAATAGATTGAGTAGAAGC
>JANKMV010000029.1:4786-11810 GCA_024650095.1 Bacillota bacterium
CATTATGCACACGATAGCAAACGGTATATCCGGCAAATGTATTATAGCCACCGATTTTATCTCTGCTGGCACTATCCTCTTTACGTTTGACCCTGCTTACAGTCAAAACGAACAAACGTATCAGACCATACAAGTGGGCCCGAACAAGCATTGTCTTATCAACTCAGACCTGGCATTGCTAAATCACAGTTGCAATCCGAATTTGCTTGTTGAAACGACAAAAGGAATTGTTTATACAAAAAAGAATGTTTATTGCGATGAAGAATTAACATATTTTTACCCCTCAACTGAATGGGATATGGTAAGACCTTTTCTCTGTAATTGTGGCAGTCCAGCATGCATGCAATTTATACGCGGAGCCTACTGGACACCCCTATATATTTTGTTAGACCACTATGTAAATAAGCATATTGCTGACTTCATCTTGACAGAAGTAAAATATGCAAGCGATCTTACTACCTTTCTAGACTGATAACAGGAAACCGTGCATACGCACGGTTCCTTTTTAATTATCGTACTCGATAATCTTTCCTTCCCACGTCTGCAGAAGCACCTTGTTTTCTGTTGTACCTAGTAGGCATTCTGGGTACAAGGCAATTTTGCCTAGACCTCCCGGAGCATTAACTACAAATGTTGGAATTGCCAAGCCGGATGTCGATCCCCGCAGTGATCTCATTATTTCAATTCCTGTTTCAACCGGAGTACGGAAATGATGCGTGCCAGTAACAGGTTTGGCATGGAAGAGATAATAAGGACGTACCATAATGCTCAGTAGCATCTGGTTTAATTTTCTAATGACAAAAGCATTGTCATTAACACCGGCCAATAGCACCGATTGGTTGCCTAAGGCGATGCCACTGCGAGCCAGTTTTAAACAGGCTTCTGCTGCGTGAGGGGTAATTTCCAGCGGGTGATTAAACTGCGTATTCAGATAAAGCGGCAAGTGATTTCCCAGCATACGGCACAAATCATCTGTAATTCGCATGGGCAATGTGACAGGTACGCGCGTGCCTATGCGTTTAATTTCTACGTGAGGTATTTGCTCGAGTTCCGTAAGCAGCCAATCCAATGTTTGGTCTTCAAGCATGAGTGCATCTCCACCTGTAATGAGAACATCCCGGATTTGCTCGTGCTCTTTAATATATTGTAATGCCGAGAGCAGACCTGCAAGCGATAAGTTCTCGTCAGACTGGCCAATTCTGCGCCGGCGTTGACAGTGGCGGCAGAACATGGCACAGCGGTTCGTAACATTAATAATTATTCTATCGGGATATCGTTGCACCACCCCTGGGGCTGGTGATCCTGCTTCCTCCGCCATCGGGTCTACCAAGCCATGCTGATCTAGCATTTCTTCAATAGCGGGAATGGCTTGCCGACGAATGGGGCAAGCAGCATCCGCACTATTAACTAAACTCAAATAGTACGGGGAGATACAAAAACGAAATAGACGGCAAACTTTATCGATTTCCTCTTCCTGCTCTTTGCTCAACTGCAGTAATTTTGCCAGCTGTTCCACATCGGAAACTCTGTTTGCCACCTGCCATTGCCAATCCTGCCAATCATCTGGGGACGCCTTAAGTGCTGTCTGCAGCTGCTCCTGCTTGTGCTTAATTTTTTCCCACAGTGTAGTTCCGTCTGGAATTTGGCCCTTTTGCATACTATATAGCTGGATTGCAGCTTCTAGCTCCTTTACTCTACGCTGAGCATTGTTTTTATTATCCATGTTTTCTTTCACATCTGTGTCCATTTGAAACCTCTTTCCCTAACTTAAACGTATAAAGATTGCAGATTATTGCCGTAACATATTGAATCGACTACGTTGTGAATGTCGCTGATGCAGCAAGCTCGTTGTTGCTTGTGTTGGTAGGGCTCGTTTACGGGGAATGTCATTTATGACGGGTTGCTTAACACCGTGTTGGGGGCGCCCATACAGATATTTAGCATACTCTAAGATAGTTTTCGAGTTTCTGTAGAGCGCAGCATTGCCGTAAGCTTTATTAAGGGATACTTTAGTGGAGCGAGAATTTGCTTCAATAAACCAAATTCTGTTGTTAGGATCGGTGGCAAAATCGATGCCTATTTCCGCGTACTTACCGTAATTATTTTCTAAATATTCGTATACATCGAATAAAAACGTATGAACTCTAGCACGAAACGCAACCACTTGCTCCTTTGAGTAGCCCATCTTATTTACAAAGAAATCTTCGAATTGGAAAGCATCTCCATGGGTAGTAATGGGAGATCCCGGTTGACCGCACCGCACCGAAACACCTACTATATCCAAGCCCCCTTCTCCATTGTGCTGAAGCTCTGCCCTCATATCAATCAACCTATTATCATACTTCAGGAGTTGGATACCTTGTTGAATTAAATAATTTTTTCCCTTGAAAAACGCATTCACATCATACAGCAGTGCTTGGTAGTCGGATATTGTTTTCACTGTTAATTGTTCATCCCGAAAGTAACTACACTGATAACCACCGTCAGGCAGGACCTCCACCCGTAAAACCTGCTCCCCTTTTCTACCGATGTGTGACTTTAGATAAACGACTTTATAGTCCTGAAGCATCTCTTTTATATCATCTGGCTGCTTAACTTCCCTCGTAGCGGGCAGATAACGTTTCATATGCGGGTCTTGACGTAAGACTTCATATAAACGCCACTTATTAAAGGTATAATGCGTAATCAATTTTCCCTTATTTTGGGTAACAATGGTACACAACCTTTTAAAAGTTTGTGCATATCTTTTGCCTAATCCGCTTCTGAGGTATAAAACGTCTGGCAATGTAAACTCTTGGCACAGCCATCTTTTATTGCTTTGATGCCAGTAGTAACCGTTAATTTTTTTTGACTGCAAGTTTACATCTTTTAAGGAAAAAAAGTAGAGAGTGTTATTGACTTCTTTATTGCCTTCAGCCAACCACTGAACCCACGGTTTAGCAATTTGTTTTTTTAAATTGGATACAGATTCACTGTTTAACAATACCCCCATAACAGGTCTAGCATAAATCTTTTGCTGGATACGCAACTTGATTCAATCTCCTTTACTTTTTGCTCTTACTATATTGTCATAATTCCTCACCAAATTATCATCAGCCCTTACCAATAGGCCTTTAACAATGCGATGACAGCGGTCGAATTTTGCCTCATTGTTAGGCCTTACATATTCAATATATGCCGCTGTAAGTAGATTGCTACTGAAATAACTGTGGTGGTCCTGATAGAATGGAGGGCATCACTTCTGATATATGAGCAGTCTTCATTTTTATCACCATAATAAACAAGATTATCATGAACACTGTATGCCCCTCTGGGAATATAGTAAACTAATTACCCACTAAGCCGGTTAAAGCCGGCGCACAAAGAGGAGACAAAATAGGTGAATCCGGGGACAGATTATAGTCATTTGAGACCACTAATTGGTATTTTTGTAAACAAAAGATTCTTTCGCAACCAGAACGTGACCCCCTTTGCCAGGAAGCTCGCTCAAGCTAACGAAAAAGCAAAATGTTCTATTTTCTTCTTTTCTTCGCAGCATGTTAATTGGAAAACAAACACAATTAACGCCTATGTTATAGATAGTAACAACCAACAATGGCTGACGTGCCAGCAGCCGTTTCCTGACATCATCTATGACCGGGCAACCGGCATTGGGCGTGACGAAAAGGCCGCAGTGGAGGCGCTACGTGTCCGCTTTAAGAAACTATCACAAATTCAATTTATTAACAGCTGTAAACTAAAAAAATGGCAACTCTATCAGAAGTTATCAAAACACAAGACCATCAACAAATATTTGCCAGCAACCACGAATAGCCGTAGCATAGAGGATATCAAAGCAATGCTAGCTATTTATGACTATCTTTTTCTAAAAAGCTCTGGCGGCAGTGGGGGCAAGCGCGTATTTGCTCTGGAAAAGAATGAGAATGGATACTGCTTCCGTTATTATCATCAGGGCCTCCACCTAAAACGACATGTTTCCAATTTAGACGACCTACGTTCAGAAATGAAAAAGATCAACCTAACGCCGCAACGGGTCGTTATTCAGCAGGGCATCCGCCTGCTAAAATATAATAACCGCCCGCTAGACTTGCGTGTCCTGATGGTAAAAAATAAAAACGGCGACTGGAAAGCTATCTATAATCAAGCAAGGGTAGCCCCAAAAGGAGCGATTATTACCAATGCCTCCCTCGGTGGAGAGGTGAAAAATTTTAGCGATATTTATTCAGCATTGAAAAAAAGGTACGCCAAAATACCATCTGATAAGCAAATTAAGGACATCTGCATTATCATCGCCCGTTATATCGAAAAAGAGTTTGGCGTCTTCGGGGAAATGGGCATTGATATTGCTGTGGATGAGACCGGCAAGGTATGGTTGTTAGAAGCAAATTCTAAACCCAGTAAATTGCCGGAACAAGGGCTTGAAGACACCCTAGGAATATCCCCCCAATTTCTTATGACGCTAGAGTATGCCAAATTCTTATATGCAAAAAAAACCAGTAAGCCCAATAACTAGAAACTAGCCAGCCTATATTGTAAAACCCAGAAGTTGAGATTGTGCATCTCATCCTCTGGGTTTCTTGTCGTCGACAAAACATTTGTTTCAGTGACCTCGCGAAGACGTGTTAAATGTCAGAAACTGAGCATAAAAAATAACTTGCCCAACTTGTTTTTCTCTAATTTCAGGCTCATCAAATCTCATCGGTTTAGCGTTGGCTTCAAATATCCATGGCTTCCCATTGTCATCCAATCCTATATCAATACTCATCTCCCCCAAATGATGGTAATGCTGCTCTAGCCTTTCAGCAACATCAATACATAAACGTTCAACTTTTTTTATGATATGCTTATGATTTAGTTGTGGGAAGACTTGTTGCAGTACATTTTTTGCTGTACCAATTCGACCTCCTCTCGGTATATGGGTAGTGATACTTTGAGAGTGTGCGGCAATGCGTATCCCCAGACCTGATAATTGCCAGAGACCTTGGCGATTCTTTTGTACTAGCACACGACAATCAAATGGACATGTGGATACATGCGCCAGAGGAACAGCTTGCTGTACGATGTATGAAGAGCTAATCCTCTGTTTCTTGATCTTTTTCCAAAGTCTGCGAATATTGTACGCCGTGTATTGCTTTAGTTGTTTGTCGTCAGCATAATAGTGCATGATATACGCTTTTTTTGCTTGCGACTTCTTGACACGAATAATACCTGAGCCAAGTCTTGCATCTATAGGTTTTAAATAGAGTGCAGAATGTCGTTCTAACATCGTAACCAAGTCTTTTTGGGACTGTAATGCAATCGTTTCAGGAATATTTTTATTAATTTTGGCGGATTTGCTTAATGCTGCGATAATTTCTTCTTTATTAAAAAATCCACGATTATATAATGAAATCGCCGGTTGGGATAAAAACCGCTGTATACAGGACTGACTGCTTTCTATATTTTCGTGGGCCCGATCTTGAATACGGTTATAGACGACGTTAGGGAATGGAAAAGAGCATGTCACCCATTGTTTATTTAACTTATCAAATATACTTCCTTGGATACTTCTTTTTTCCCAGTTAACGCTACTCGGGGTAAAGGCAAAGACAATGCCGCCAATCTTTTGTCCTGCCTCCATAATATCTTTATAGTTGTTAAAGTTCCCCTTCAATGATCCATCTTCATTTTCCGCGCTTAATATGCCTACTAATGGCCCCAGGATGGACCGCTTCCCCAATGCCACCATTACTTTCATTGGTAATACTCCCGGTAATATTGAGAAATCATTATGAACTCTCATATTAACGGATGTGGGTGGAGCACCCCAATAGAATGTTTGGTGATTAGTGAACCGTTGTTCTTTGGTATCGATATGCCACTTGCTACTCCCAGGATCATAACATAGATCGACTGGTATCAATACAGACACTTGCTCACCTTCTTATAATTTGTCTTGCTTCTCAGCCAGATATTTGGCATATTGCAACAGGTTACTAAAAGATTGCCTTACTTTTTCTCGACCGAACGCACGATACATGGCCACTCTTGCTGACTTGGAGTTACATTCAATTAACCATAGATGTCCCTTTGTATCCAGACCAAAGTCAATGCCAATTTCACCGAATGGGCCGTAAACGTGCTCCACAGCTAGGAACACGCTCTGTAAAAAACGAATAATTTTTGTCTGCAGCAAGGATGCTTTTAGTGCATCTAATTGCATCATATCTTTCATAAACGTCTCAAGAGAATAGTAATCCTCTAACCGTGTATTTGAAGTAATCGGTGAGCGCGGTCGACCGATGCGTGCTGTCGTACCCGTGACGATAAGTCGACCGTCTCCGTTTCTTTGAACTTCACTGCGGAAATCTGTAATGCATTGCCCCATTTTCATAAGTTCAATAGGTTTTTGAATGATAAAGGGACTGTGAGCAAAATAATGGTTAATAGTTTTCATTATCTCCTGCTTAGTAATAATTGCGGAAACCAGTTCACCACTGCGTGAGTAATAATATCGGAACTTGCCATGCGTTTCTTTTTCAATGCGCATGACCCCTAAGCCGCAGCTTCCTCTGCGAGTTTTCACATAGACATGAGTATAAAGATCTAACATTTGCATAATATTTATCACATTATTTCCCTTAACTGTGTCTGGTAAGTGAGGTGAAATAGCTTCTACTTTTGATAATCGGTAATATAGGTCCCACTTGTCAAAGAAGTGCTGGGCGTTGATATTTTTAATACCCAATTCCCGAAATTGATTAATTACTAGTAATGATTTTTTACCAATTCCACCTCCCCGGTCATACAAAAGATGCGGCAGTGGAAATTCTTTCTCTTGCCAGATATTTATTCGATGATTAAAATATATGCCATTTACACGTTTCGCCTTAAAGTTAACATCCCCACTCGTAAAAAAGTAGAGAATGACATCGACTTCTTGGGTCGCTTTGGCCAATTCAATGTAGCGAATATAGCGGTGCGATGATACAAAGCTAGGATTCATTGTGATGATCTCTCTCGCATGTTTTCTGTTTATGAATGC
>JANKMV010000029.1:11820-12378 GCA_024650095.1 Bacillota bacterium
TTCATCTTTATCTCCCCGGCTCACAGACTTACTCACAGTATATGCACAGCATTGTAGGGTGGAAACTATATTCCAATACTTATTCTATGATAAAAAGCGTACTTTTTCAGAATTGGTAACACTTGCAGCTTGCTTAATGCGAGCGATATAGTTCCCTTGCAGAATGAAGAAATTCTTCGTTCTTTGTATTACTAGAAAGTAAAAGGTCGATATGTTATCTAATTGTTAATTTTGTTATCAATTGTTAACAATTACATTTGCTTTTTTAGCGTAAATCTCTTACTGTAGTACTAAGGCACTTTATTAAGTCCAAATAAATTTTGTCACAGGAGGAAGACGTAACTTTATGAAAACACGATACAGCAGAAATCTCCTCACAGTTGCACTTGTTTTAACAGTTGTGTCACTACTACTTAGTGGACAAGCTTTTGCGCAAGTCACGGGTAGGGATATCGCAAGTGACACCTTACAGTATGAAGGCCACCGCGTTGTTTACGATTCAGCCGCAAGCGTGCAGTATACGTATAAAAAATTTGGCATCCAATTACACGGTACGTT
>JANKMV010000002.1:0-5759 GCA_024650095.1 Bacillota bacterium
AGTAAAGCCAATTGCTCCAGGTCATCATCAACTAGCTCTATAAGCATATTTAGTTTTTCGCGCACAGCCGGATAGCTAGAAATGTGTTCTGTGTTTTTTATGACCGTTATTAACTTTTGGCAGTACTCTATTTCATCTTCCAGTAATCCATTATTCACTTTGGAAGGGAATTGCTGCTTCATCTCTTCATCTATGGCATAGACTGCTTTGCGTAGCCTTTTTGAATGTTGGACCAAATGCTCCCGTGGTGATTTCTGATTGTACCTTGCTTGTGTATGGGTGGAATCTACAATGATGGATTTACTTTTTATCACGCCTTGCTCCAGCGCAATTTCCACCGTCTTATTAATCAGTAGTTCCAACAAATTTGAATCTTTGAGCCGCAACTTTCTGAATTTAGTCAATGAACTCGCATCTATAACACTTTCTTCGGGCGTCATGCCTAAGAAATATTTAAACGACAAATCATATTTTGATCGTTCCACCACATCAACATCAGATATGTCGAAAATGCTTTTTAGTAAGAGATATTTAAACATTCGTATCGGATCTATCGCTCCACGACCATTATTTTGACAATAGACATTAAGCAACTCCTCATGGATGAAAGTAAAGTTCACCATGTCATTCATCTGGCGCAACAGGTTATCTCTGGGTATGACTAAATCATATAGCTCCATATATGGGCTCAAGGTTAGGCTCATTTGCTTCTTTATCATCTAATCACCTGCTTAATTTACTCTAATAGACTAGTAATTCTACACTAATTGTACCATAAATACAGAGTTATTGATAGATATCTTGAGATATTTAAGGATAAACTAGTAAAATCAACAATATACTGTCTATCATCAGTAACTACCGTCTATTTTTATGACTTTCATACCTAGGTCCTTCCTTTAAAGACCTTTTTGGGCTTCAATCACATTCTTAATTCTATCAAAAAATGAGCTGGAATTACCTCTTAACGGTAATTCCAGCTCCTCCTAATAACAATGGAACTTTTTCAGTGGCTTCCCCGCGGGCGTGCATTTTTTGTACTGCTTGTTTTATATCGCTTGCAGTCAGCAAGCGGCAAATGAATCCAGTACTGAATGGTGCGCGTTAAGGAAACTGAATAAGCGCACCATTCTTGTACTGCTTGTATTATATTGCTTGCAGTCAGCAAGCGGTTGATGAAACTAGTACTGAAAGGCGCAGCATAAGGAAATTGAATACGTGCGTCTTTCTTGTACTACTTATGAGAGTGGTCCTCTGATTGCGAGTAATTCTACTTCTCGACGTTTGCTAAGTTCATCTAGCCGTTGTAAATAGATACGAACATCCTTAGGAGATGACATATTCTTTAATGTGAAGTCAGGGCGGATATATTTACTTGAGGCGCCACCACCTAGCCCGATGATATGGTGACGTTCCTCAATCATGGCAATATTATACCCACATTCAGTTCCTGGCATTGCATAGCCAATGTTTTCTAAACCACCGAGAATTTCCCGTTGTCGATAAAGATAGTATGGACGGTACTGCTGTGCTAGTACTGCTGTGGCCATATTGTGCATCTCCACCACGGCAGCGGGGGAGGGTAAGGTGAAGTCTGCTTGAACTTCATTATAGCGCGACGCCCGCTTGCGTGAGAACACATGTAAGGTAACATTCTCCGGTGCTAACGTAATCAGCTGCCTCATTGATTCTTCCACCATTTTGCTATCTTCACCGGGGAGTCCCACAATTAAATCCATATTGAGCACTTTAATATTCACCTGCCGTATTGCAGCCACGGCGGTTATAATATCTTCTGGGCTATGACGTCGGCCAATGAGATCTAACGTTTGTTGATGCATTGTTTGCGGGTTAACACAAACACGATTTACCCCGTGCTTAGCCATCATGTCTACATGTGCAGAGGTTAAGGTATCAGGCCGGCCGGCTTCTACCGTAAATTCTCGCCATCTGCTGGGAAATGCAATCGTTAAGGCCATAATAATTCGTTCCAGTTCCTCAGCAGTAAGCGAAGTGGGAGTGCCCCCACCAATATAAACTGTGTAGGGCTGCAAGCCTAGACGTTGGGTAAGAGCGCCCGTCTCGGCGATTTCTTGCAGGAGAGCGTCTATGAATTGGCCCCGTAACTTACCCAGTTCCGTGAGGGAATGGGAGGGAAATGAACAATAGAGACAACGTGTGGGGCAAAAAGGAATACCTACGTAGAGACTAAAGAGATGAGGCTGGGAGCTTTCGACGACGAATGGCCGCTCCACTTGACAGATATTCCACAGTAAATCAAACTTAGATTGACTCATTTTTCGTTGCTCTTGCATTATTCTCAGGGCAGCCGTGTAGTCTAGTCCTTGATCAAGCAGTCGATGTATTAGTTTAGCTGGACGTACGCCGGCTAGAGTACCCCAGGGCTTATTTATCACGATACAACACCTCACGCATCATTATACACCATCAAAGCACCATATGCATGCGTAATAGATCCCCACCGAGGTGAGGATCTAAACAGTAAAGATAATATATGACTAAAGAACTGTTCTAGCTTGCATATTAATCGGGTAACGAGTCTCGACCTAATTCGCATAGTTCCAGTTGCAAGCGCTTCGCGTCTGCGGGCATGACATAAACAAACATGAGAATAAACTCAAGCAAATCAAGTAAGGCGGCTGCTGTATGTTGATTTGGCATTTTATCTAGTTCGAAATGGGGTAAAAGGTTGCTATTGGCATGGATGGATGTGGCAATGTCTTCTATTTTTGCGGTGAGATTTATTTTTTGTGCCAGTGTGGCAAGCACACATGCTAAATCTTTAACATCTCCTTGGTCGAGTAGGGTTTTAAAGATATCTTCTAATGAGGCTCGAATCATGGACGTTGTTGCCTTAAAGTAGTTATGACGAAAGGTATCCAAGGCCTCGAGATAGTTTTCTGTGATTCGCTCTGGCACTGCTTCTATTCCTGGCATCACCACACGTCCGTTGCTAAGAGCAGGATGCATAAAAATCTTAGCGCGTTCATAATCACGACAATTAACCATCCAGAAGCTAACTTTTTCTTCACAAGCGGGGCACCAACCAAGAAAGGTAATGGTGTCGCTTGGTATGTGGCGGGCATAGTTGCGACAAAAATATGTTAGATAATCATTGCAATGTGGGCAGGTTAAAGCAATGGCAGAAGGAACAGAGAGCCCGTTGTACGTTGTTTTTGCACGGACCATTCTTTTGGTTACAAGATAACTCAAAAAAATCCCTCCTCATTATAATCTATGCACCACAGTAGCCATCATACCTAGATCCAATAATGTTACCTGAATAATATTAATTTAAATATGGAGAGTGATTGTGAAGATTAAGTATGGTATACAAAATATAGGCAACGGTCTTTAAGGTTAAATAATGGCATATATGAGTAGGCAACGGTTTTGCAGATAAGTAATGACATGCAAGTGTAGGGAACGGTCTTGACCGTTCCGGCATCCAGGTAAACCCAGCGGAACAGTCAAGACTGTTCCCTACACAAAAGATCTATAATTGGACAGACGAATACGATGAGCCAGATCAAGTAAAGTTTATCCCAACATAAAGAACAATTGTCACGCTTACGTAATGGCATATATGAGTAGGCAACGGTCTTGAAGATAAAGTAATGACATGCAAGTGTAGGGAACGGTCGACCGTTCCGGCATCCAGCTAAACCCAGCGGAACAGTCACCGTTCCCTACAAGTACGTTGGTTAAGTATGGAGTAAAAAAAAAGAGCCCGCGGGCTCTTAGGAACGATGGTGCGAGAGGGGGGATTTGAACCCCCACAGGCATAATGCCCACTAGATCCTGAGTCTAGCGTGTCTGCCGTTCCACCACTCTCGCAAAAAAAAATGGTGAGCCATCCGCGACTCGAACGCGGGACACCCTGATTAAAAGTCAGGTGCTCTGCCAGCTGAGCTAATGGCCCAAAATACCCTACGAGATAATATATTACTATACTCTACAATGGATGTCAACGACCACTTTTAGGAAGTTAAAAAATCTCTTGTAGGATTTTTGTTTGATGACGACCCGGTCCAACGGAAACAAGCGCAATGGGTACGCCTGCTAATTCACAAACTCGGGCTACGTAGTCCTTCGCTTCTTTGGGGAAATCCTCGAAATCCTCAATTTGTGCCAAGTCCTCACTCCAGCCAGGAAATTCCTCATACATGGGCTCACAGGCCTCTAGTGCCCGCAGGCTGGCCGGCATATGGGTGATTTCTTCCCCGCGGCAGCGATACCCTGTACATATTTTTACAGTATCTAACCCTGTTAAAACATCTAAGAGTGTTAATGCCAGATAACGAAGACCATTAATGCGTACAGCATAACGCAATACCACTGCATCCAACCAACCAACTCGCCGTGGACGGCCCGTTGTTGTCCCATATTCTTTACCCACTTCACGTATGCGGGTAGCGATGGGACCCTCCAACTCAGTGGTAAATGGCCCATCTCCTACACGAGTGGTGTAGGCCTTGGCGACGCCAACGACGGCATCGATACATTCCGGGCCAATACCGCCGCCAATACATGCCCCTCCGCCCGTGGGAGATGAAGATGTGACATAAGGGTACGTGCCATGGTCAAGATCTAACATGGTACCCTGGGCGCCTTCAAAGAGAACCTTGTGCCCTTGGCTTATTTTTTCAGCCACCAGGACACTGGTATCCGTAACATAGGGGCGTAGTGTTTGTGCATGTTGCCCATATTCATCTAAGAGGTCGTCGATGGAGTAGGGTGCGGCACCATACAGTTTTTCTAAAAGCCGATTTTTCGCCATAACGATGGGTGTAAGTTTGTCCTTCAATTCATCATCATCTAAGAGATCAATTACGCGAATGCCCGTTCTTTGCACTTTATCCATATAAGCAGGGCCAATACCGCGTAGAGTTGTACCTATTTTGTCGTCACCACGTTCCTGCTCCTGCAATTCATCCAAGCGCCTATGGTAAGGCATGACAAGATGGGCACGATCGCTAATATGTAAATTAGATAAATCTATACCACGCTCACGTAGTTCATTCATTTCATTCACGAGGGCCACAGGATCGATAACTACACCATTACCAATCACACACGTCTTTTGCGGATACAAAATACCAGAAGGAATTAGGTGCAACTTAAACACTTGATCTCCCACGGATAAAGTATGTCCGGCATTTGTTCCTCCCTGGTAGCGTACCACCACATCGGCTTTTTCAGCTAAAAAATCTGTTACCTTACCCTTGCCTTCGTCTCCCCACTGCGAACCAACTAATACAACGGTTGACATACACTCACTCCTTATCCCAGAGGTACAGTAGAGGAAAGCTTGATATTTCGGTTTTTACAGCAAGCTTTCCCACAGTATAAAAATAACCCAAAGAGAACTTTTCATTCCATTTGAGTTCAAATTATACTACCTCCACCTTCTAATTATGTATTTTTTACCAAATTTCAGTGTAGCAAATACAGCGTTTTTTGTCAAGTATACTTCGCGTTAACCTGCCTGCTCCACATGGTCATGGCTAATATTGAGAAACTTATTATGGCTTTCCTTAAAGTAAAGATGGACGCTGCCCACAGGGCCATTCCGCTGCTTGGCAATAATAATTTCGGCTTCGTGCCGATTTTCATTATTTTGATTATAATAACCTTCGCGGTAAATAAAGGCAACTAAATCTGCGTTGGCTTCAATGCCACCGGATTCCAGCAAATCGCTGAGGATAGGGCGTTTCTTTTCTCGTTGCTCCACGGCC
>JANKMV010000002.1:5769-19520 GCA_024650095.1 Bacillota bacterium
TNTGCTCCGCCAGTGTGCGACCAAAATAGTGCGATCCACGGCCCGAGAAAGCTGTGAAAGGGCAATTACCGGGACATCGAGCTCTTTGGCTAATGCTTTTAGAGAACGAGATATACCTGAAATCTCTTGTTGTCTATTCTCTGTACGATCACTACCACGCATTAACTGTAAATAGTCAATAAAGATCGCAGCTAAACCATGTTCGGCTTTGAGCCTACGTGCCTTTGCGCGGACTTCCATCACAGAGATGGCGGCTGTATCGTCTATAAACAAAGGCGCTTCTGCCAGTGGTCCTGCTGCTCGAGTTAATTTAGGATAATCATCATCTGAGAGAAATCCGCGCCGTAGCCGCTGTGCGTCAATGTTGGCTTGCGCACATAAAATTCGCTGTACAAGCTGTTCTTTCGACATCTCCAGGGAAAATATTGCAACGGGTAACTTTTCGTTGACGGCTATATGTTGGGCCATGTTTAAAGCGAGTGTTGTTTTCCCCATACTAGGACGGGCAGCAATAATAACTAAATCGGCATTCTGCAGACCACAGGTGATGTTATCAAAATCGCTAAAGCCCGTAGGTACGCCGGTTACACCGCCTTTATTACCCCAGAGTTGATCAATGCGATCAAAAGCACCTTTAAGAATATCTTTCATATTTGCAAAGCCTTGGGGTGTTGAACGCTGAGAAATTTCAAAAATTGACTTTTCCGCCTCGTCCATAATTTCATCCACTTCATCGTTTGCTTCGAAACAACGTGAAACAATGCGAGTGGCAGCGTTGATCATGGACCGCAACACGGCCTTTTCTTGCACTATACGAGCATAGTAACCCACGTTGGCCGATGTGGGTACTACATTTGCCAACGTCGTTAGATAGGGAAGACCACCAATGGCCTCTAATTGGTTCTTTTGACTCAGTTCCTCCGCTAAGGTAATTAAATCGACCGGCTCGCCCCGTTCGGACAAGGCGACCATAGAATCATAGACCTTTTGATGACCCTCTCGATAAAAATCTATGGGCCGTAACAGCTCTGTAGATGCCACAATGGCATCACGGTCGATTAGCATCGATCCCAATACAGACTGCTCCGCTTCTAGATTTTGCGGGGGTATACGTTCCTTCATCCCGCTCATATGGACACCTCTTTCAGTACCTTATCTGGCGTATATCTCTTTTTCTTGCCCTTTAAAAAACCATGGTAGCGCCTCATCTACATTTTGCACGGCGATGACCTGCATACCAGGCAAATTAGGTATATCTTCTTTATTTTCCTGTGGCACTAGCACCGTATTTAATCCTGCCCGCCGAGCGCCATACAACTTTTCTGGAATACCACCGACGGGACGTACTTGTCCTTGCAATGATATTTCACCTGTGACGGCCACCTGCTGCGAAATGGGCCACCCTTTTATGGCGCTAAGCAGGGCCATCACTACGGCTAAACCCGCAGAAGGCCCGTCAATTTGCCCGCCCCCAATGACATTAACATGTAAATCATAGTTCTGCAGATCTTCCCCAGTTAAACGTCGAATCACCGCAGCCGCATTAAAAACAGAATCGCGTGCCATACTGCCTGCGGTTTCATTAAATCGAATAATACCTTTTCCTGCTTGTCCAGCAGGAAATGCCACCGCTTCAATTTCCAGAACACTCCCTAGGAATCCACTAACTCCTAACCCATGCGTTTTACCCACAAGTTCAAGGGCGGTATTATGCTTTAGTGCATTGGAGCTATAACGACCTGCCCGTAATGTCGTTTGCACAATTTCTTTCGTTATGACGACTTCTTCTTCATCCTGTTGCCGATAGAGTGCGAGACCAAAGGCATCGGAGAGCAAATTAACCGCTTGCCGTCCCTCTGAAGTATGGTCGGCAATTACTGCTGCCACATCACTATCGAGCGTTACCCTTAATTTGACGGCAGCATCATCCACGATTTTTTTCACATCCGTTGGCGTCAGTGGTTCAAAAAAAACAGCTGTACAACGAGACCGTAGCGCCGGATTAATGTCTTGTGGAGAACAGGTTGTTGCGCCAATTAAAATAAAGTCTGCCGGTGCGCCCTCTTCAAAAAGTTGACGAATATATTTGGGCACATTTTTATCCGAGGGGTCGTAATATGCTGAATCAAACTGCACCTTTTTATCTTCTAATACTTTTAGTAATTTGCTTTGCAGGTGGAGATCCATTTCCCCGATTTCATCAATAAATAAGATGCCACTGTGTGCTTCCGAAACTAAACCCGGTTTCGGCTCTGGCACACCACCATCCACCAAATCACGCTTTGCTCCTTGGTAAATAGGATCATGAACGGAGCCTAACAAGGGATTGGTTGTTTCCCGTGGATCCCAGCGTAGCGTTGTCCCATCCACTTCGACAAAGGGAGCATCCGTCATAAATGCACTTTGGGGTAATGCTTTAGCTACTTCAAGTGCCAAACGGGCAGCGGTTGTTTTACCCACACCCGGCGGTCCATAGATGATTAGGTGCTGGGGATAGGGTGATGCTAATTTTGCCATGAGGGCAGTGACTGCCGCATCCTGTCCCACAATTTCCGTTAATGCTTGCGGGCGCAGAATCTCCATGGCTGTTCGATTCAATTTTCTATGTTTCATTTTCTCTAGCTCGGCAAACTTCTTCAGTGTTTGTGGGTTTTCTGGGCCACCTTGCTCTTTGAGCAGTTGCCGCTTTACCTCTTGCAGATACTCTTCTTGCTTTTCCTGCATCTTCTCTACAACTTTTCTTTCTATGGCTTCTTCCACTGTAGTACGAGCCATTTGGTCTGCTAATTCTTCATAGATGTCTTGTAGTATTTGTGGAATATTCTCTGCGGTCGGCACAGAAGAGAGCGCAGGGTTTTCAAATATGACCCGCTGTAGACCCAAGACACGCTCTTCTGATTTTCGTGAGCGTAAGAGAGATAGTGCTTCTAATTTACCCGCTTTAAGAATTAACTTATCAGCACCGATCATGTTGGAAATTTGAGCGTAAAGAGCATTGATTTCCCTTTTAATTTGTTCTTGTTCGTCCATGTTGTGCGTTGTTCTTGCTGTCAGTGACTTTTTCATAGTTGACTCCTAATTTTCTGAAGTAACGATCAGTGCCAAATTTGCATCCACATCCGGATGCAATTTAACTCGGAAAGGGTACGTCCCCACACTTTTGATGGGCTCAGATAAGTCAATTTTTCTCTTATCCACAGTAACGCCCTTTTTCTTTAAGGCGAGGGCAAGATCAGCGGTAGTCACAGACCCAAATAAGCGACCATTCTCCCCCACACGCATGGCAATCTCGACTGTCATACCCTCTAGTTTTGCAGCCTTCTTTTGTGCTTCCTGCAAAACTTTAGCTTTTTTATCTGCTTGCAGTTTTTCCTGCTTATGAAGTTGCTTTAAGTGACCTCCCGTTGCTTCCACGGCGAGTTCTCGCGGGAAAAGAAAATTACGTGCGTATCCTTCCGCAACTTCTTTGACCTCACCCTTAGTACCGAAGTTTTTCACATCCTGCAGTAGAATGACTTTCAAAACAATCCCTCCTTCAGGAAAGCGTTCACCTTTATTAAAGATAACAAACAATGATATTGTCTATTTTTCTGCAATACAGAGACAATATCCTGCCGCTTACCATTGACTTTACCCTGCTAATTTTTCCGACTGTTGACATAATGAAAGAGAGTGTACATATTCTGGTTATCCAGTAGCCATCCTGGGCATGGAAACGTTATTAATTTTCTACCCGTGTAGGCAAGGTGTACCCTTTTTATCCCAGTGAAAAAGAAGCGCCCGCTAGCGGGCGCCTACTTACTTCTTTAGCTTATCTTTATTCAGCCGTATAGGGGAGCAATGCAATATTGCGAGCCCTTTTAATGGCTACAGTTAGCTGTCGCTGGTGTTTAGCACAGTTACCAGATATACGGCGTGGGAGAATTTTTGCCCGTTCCGTAACATAACGTGCCAGCTTATTCGTTGCTTTATAGTCAATATCCGTGACTTTATCAACACAGAAATTACAAACTTTACGTCTGCCCTTGCGACCTCGTTCTTTGCGCATCAATAAACCTCCTCTGGCGGATGCCATACTCTCCGTAATCAACTACGGATGTGGCTATCGCAATTTAAAAGGGAACATCATCATCGCCGATCATGGAGTCATCAAAAGACGGTGATTCTTCCGTAGAATTAGTAGAACGCTTGTCCCGACTTTCCAAAAATTGGACACTGTCTGCCACGACCTCCGACGCTACACGGCGTTGGCCTTCCTTATCTTCATATGAACGGACTTGCAAGCGCCCTTCTACGGCGACTAAGCTTCCCTTACCTAGGTATTTAGCACAGTTTTCTGCCTGATTTCGCCACGTGACGATGGGAATGAAATCAGCTTCGCGTTTTTCTCCCTGACTAAAACGTCGGTTGACCGCCAATGTAAATGAAGCTACAGGTACCCCGTTCGCAGATGTATAGCGTAATTCAGGATCCCGAGTTAAACGGCCGATCAGTACAATACGGTTAAGCATTCTTATTCACCACCCTAATTATTCTTGCTCTTTGACAATGAGATAACGAATGACATCGTCGGAAATTTTAAAGATCCGTTCTAATTCATCGGTTACATTGGCTGCACCGGTATAGTTAAAGAGCACATAATACCCTTCACGGAACTTTTTCCTAATCTCATAGGCCAGCTTACGGCGACCCATGCGATTTACATTGGTTACTTCACCGCCTTCGGCTTCTATAATTCCTTTGAACTTCTCCACCAGAGACGTATATGTGTCTTCTTCTAGCTCAGGTTGTAAAATAAACATGGTTTCATATTTTGTCATGGCCTATTCACCTCCTCCCTATGGACTGTGGCCCTCGTGCAAACCGAGAGCAGGGAAGTACATCGTATATATTACCATACTACACGTATTTTTACAAGGTTTCACTAAAACTAGAGGCGCTCCCGCACACTCTTTTCAAATTTGGCACGGGGGACCATAATACTGCGCTCACAGTTATTACACTTAATGCGAAAATCCATACCAATACGGATAATGGTCCACACATCACCCCCACATGGATGCGATTTTTTCATACGCACCTCGTCGCCAACCGCAAAATCAGCCACGATCATTATCCTCCTTATCATTGCCCCTGTTAAAATAAACTCTCCGGGGATAAGGGATCTCTATATCCAGTTCGTCAAACCTATTCTTAATGGCCCTTCTGATGTTTCTTTCCACTTTCCATTGTGCCATTGACACCGTCATGGCTACAATACGAATAACAATGGCCGAATCAGCAAGAGCCATAATACCTAATACGGTCGGACCTTCCACCACATCTGGATCTGTAGTGGCATAATCAGAGACTATCTCTTCTAAAACAGCAAGTACATGCTCCACATCCTCTTCATACGCAACGCCCACTTCTACGAGGGCCCGCATATGGCCACGGCTCCAGTTTGTCACAGTTTCAATTAGGCCGTTTGGTAGAATGTAGATTTCTCCGTCAAAACCGCGAATACTTGTGGTGCGTAAGCCGATCTCCTCCACAATACCACTATTACCCAATGCCGTAATATAATCACCCACCGAAAACTGATCTTCTAAGATAATAAAAAAACCAGAGATAACATCTCGCACCAAGTTCTGCGCACCAAAACCGACAGCCAGTCCCACAACGCCTGCTCCGGCTAAAATCGGCCCGATTTCAATATCTAAATTACTTAAGAGTAGGAGAGCAGTAAAGGCATAGACTGCATAACGCCACACGGATAGCATTAAAATGCGGAGTGTTTGTGCTTTACCCTCAGGGAGCAGGGACGGTTTTTCTGATGAATTGGTGAGAATGCGTTGGATCAGTGAATGACCAAAACGCAAAGCAAGGCGGGCGAGCAAGATAATTAAAATACTTTTAAATATACGTGATCCCCAGACTAAAGTAAGGTCCATCAAAAAATCTTCGATCGCTGCCTGGGAAATATTCAGCTGTGATAATGCCTGTAACATACCATCACCCTGCTTTGCGAAAAACATTAATGCTGTCGATCCAAAATAGAAGTGATTTCAGCAAACACTTCCTCAATTTCTCTTGAACCATCCACTGTGTATAAAATATCTTTGGCACCATAATAAGCAATAAGGGGTGCTGTCTGTTGACGGTAGACCTCCAAGCGCTGCTTCACGGTCTCCACCGTGTCATCGGTACGCTGATAGAGCTCCCCTCCACATTTATCACAGACACTTCTGACGGTGGGCGGATTAAATTTTACATGGTACGTGGTTGCACAGCCACGGCATACGCGTCGTCCCGTCAAACGATCAATTAATTCATCTTCCACCACATCCACATTTACAACGCCCGTCAAAGGTGTATCCATAGCTTGTAAGGAGGCATCTAACGCCTCCGCCTGTGCCAACGTACGCGGAAAGCCATCCAAGAGATAGCCGTTTTTTGTATCCGGATGAGTAAGTCTGTCTTGTACAATGCCAACGACTACTTCATCAGGAACGAGTTTACCTTGATCCATATACTCCTTCGCTCGTAATCCTAGCTCTGTACCCTCCTTGATGGCAGCACGAAAGATGTCACCCGTGGAAATATGAGGAATATTATATTTTATGACCAAACGTTCTCCTTGTGTCCCTTTCCCGGCTCCGGGAGGGCCCAATAAGATTATGCGCATAATTAACCACCTTTTCACAGTATTTCGACCTAACTATATTCTATCCCCTCAGCGGGAAGTCCTGCAACAATGAGGCAATAAAAGTGTATACTTTGCTATAATCTTCGCAAACACGCTTCTTTTAAGCTTAACGCTGTGTTTAAAACATACGTTGCAAACAATATGATGTAACTCGTGCCAGATAAGAGTTGGTGAAGTCGCTCTGAAATATTCCAATATTTACCAGTAGGGTGAGGGCGTCAATCGCGGTGCACGCGACAAATGCCAGCACGACTCCATGTGCTCCTCCCACCAACATCCCCAGGGTTCTATGCCATTCAAGCAGCGGCTGCCCCTTACCTCTTTCGTATCGCAACCTTATAAATAAGCGTGAGAGCGCCAGTAAAAAGGCAGCAAAGATCAGCACAGCTAGCAACCGTACCGTCAATACTGAAAGGTAAGAGAGAACAATCTCTTTGCTTGCCATAACAGGTAGTGTTGCTTTCTCAGGCATAAGTAGGCGCAATGCGGGGGCCGCAATGGTGGGGAGCGGCAAGAAATATGATTCTGAACTCATGGTAGCAAGTACGCCTGGCGTACGATTTGTATACCAACTGACAAAAAACCCCTCCAGCTGCCACTCCTGTTGCGCAAAAACAGTGAGTGGCTTGTATAAAATATATGCAAAACAAACCGAGAATAATGTACAACAAAAATGCAAACACACACGAGAAACACCAGATACATAGCCTTGTGCCGCTACCCACAGGATAAGGGTGAGCACTGCTAAATCGAACCAAGACATAGCAAACCCTCCTGCATTTTTTGTAGATATTTCCCGGGTAATAGCAAATTTCGCTTTTACATAGCAACAGTTTGCACATAATCGAAGGCATTTCTCCATATACTATCATATATGTATTAGAAATGGAGGACTGCTATGTCAACGAATCCGGGCCATATTTGGCAGAAAACGAGAAGTGCGTATCGCATTAATAGCTCGGATCTAGTAGCGGTGGAAAAAATAAAATCAGCGCTGCAGTACTTACTAGACGAACTATATTTCCCACAGCAGCAGCAGCTAATCGTGCTTTGTATCGGCACGGATCGGTCTACGGGGGATGCCTTAGGTCCTTTGATTGGCACACAGCTAACCAGGATACATCTCCCCCAGACAACTGTCCTTGGCACGCTGGACCAACCAGTGCATGCTGTCAATTTAGTCGAAACGATTGCCACAATCAGGGTAAACCATGATGACCCCTTTATTATAGCCGTAGATGCTTGCCTGGGTCGCGCCGATAGTATCGAGTCCGTTGATATCGGGATCGGACCCATTCGCCCCGGAGCTGGAGTTAGTAAAGACTTGCCCGCGGTGGGGGAAATTCATATTAATGGCATTGTTAATGTCGGTGGTTTTTTGGAATACTATGTCTTACAAAACACCCGCCTTAGTGTGGTTGTTCGGCTTGCGGAAACCATAGCGTGCGGTATAGCATTAGCGTTACACAGCATACATAGCACCTCTAACACTAAATGTGAAGAAGATGAAGCCGCCCTATGGTAAGTAAGGCGGCTTTTTTTGTACTGGTAGTACTTATATTACTTGCAATTATCAAGCGCCTATTAATGACGCCACTTGCCTTCAATTGCGCGCAAAACATCTTCAGGACGCATGCCGCGAGCATCAATCACAGGTCCGTCTTGTACGATGGTTTGCATACCCATCATGTTGGCATCACCACCAGTAATAACAGCTGCATCGGCAGCATGACCTTCCTCGAGATTCACCACGTGATAGCCTTTCGCTTGCAAAAATTTACGTACTGGGGTCAACCCGGCCTCCACAGCAATGGTTCTTTCCATCTTGTCGCCTCCCTTTGTCTTGATAGTTTTCACAATACAAGAGGCTTTTATCCAACTGGAGGCACAAAGAGTTGCACCGCACCCGCCTTAATCGTCACTGCGAGCGGTGTAGTGCCATGAAGATCGCCATCCGCATGCACACTCAATAATTCTTCACTTTCCACGGCAACATTGGTGCCTTGCCACGTGCGAACGGCTTCATTATTAATATGTTGACCACGATAAACAAGGGGGAATAACTGTAAAAAGCGCAAGCGATGGATATTGTGCACAACAACTATATCTAAGAGACCATCTTGTGGGTCTGCTTGCGGGGCCACTTCCATCCCGCCGCCATAAAAACGTGCATTGGCCACGGTAACCAACCACGCATTTACGTAATGGATGCTTCCATCAACAGTCAGTTTAATTTTTTTAGGCCGGTAAATTGCTAACTGGCGCAGTAAAGCCATCATATATCCCAATGGGCCCGATATTTTTTTAAAGATTCTATTAGCATCAGCAGCTACTTCGGCATCTAATCCAGCACCTACAACATTAGCGAAATAGCGTCCGTTTGCTAGGCCTAAATCGAGGCAAACAGTGTTTCCGGAGAGGATAACCTGTAGGGCCGCGGTGGGATCTAAGGGAATATTGAACGTACGAGCAAAGTCGTTACCTGTTCCTGCAGGGATTATACCAAACGTTAAGCCCTTATCTGCCAGTGCGCCCACTATGCCAGAGAGGGTGCCATCGCCCCCCACACCAACCACAGTATACCCTGTGGCCGCAGCTGATGCGGCCAACTCGCTCACGTGTTCTGTCGAAGTACTAAATGCAAAATCATGGGGAATTTTATATTCCTCAAGATAAGATTTCACTCGACCCCAAACAGGCAAAACCCTGCCGCGCTTCGCAGTTGGATTTATAATAAAAAAATATTTCGTTGTTATGTCTAGCTGCTGACTCTCCCCCATCATAGCTTGCCCGTAAGAGATTCTTGCACAGTAGCTATCATTAGTTTTGCCTGCTGCAGAGCTTCTTGTTCTTCTTTGCTAAGTTGATACGTAGAAGTGCCCGCCTGTATAGGTTTAGCATACATGCGGGATTCTTCCCGTCCATAAATACTACTCATAACAACGCCACGACTATTGCCGTCAAGTAATGCTACAGCAAAGCTTAAGTCGCTCCCTGTATCCTGAAACGCATTAAAACGTACCACGCCTATACCCTGTAAAGTTGACGTCATGGTTGTTCCAAGCAAGGACATCTGTTGTCTATTTTTTCTAATTTCGTCCCTGACGGCCTGAACTTCACCTTGTAGATTAATCAGTGTTCCTTCTAGGGAAACTCCGTTGCCACCCGTCATAAACTCGCGGTAACGCTTTGATAAATTAGATAAGCGGGAAGATAAGATAAGACAGAATATAAATAAAATCACAGTTAACGCACTTGCACCTATTAATACGTAATTATCCATCATCAATACTCCTCCAGTAGCGCGCTCAAACGCATATGCCCTTGGCTGTAAAAATTATCACGACTTTTAATGCAAAAGCTTTACGTAAAAAGCGGGAGCAACAAACTTGTCCAAAGAAGAACCACAATAAACGCTGGCAGCAAGTTTGCCACCTTTATCTGGGTCAATTCTAACATATTTAAGCCAATGGCGACAATTAAAAGTCCCCCCACACCCGTTAGTTCATTAATTACGAGAGGCCCCAGGAAAGGCTGCAACCAACCTGCACCCATAGCAATGGCTCCTTGATACAAGATAACAGGAAGGGCAGACAAGCAAACTCCAGGCCCCATGGTGGCCGCAAACGCGATGGCCGTAAATCCGTCTAAAACAGATTTTACGTACAAAGTTTGATGTTGACCCAATAATCCACTCTCCAAGGCCCCCGTAACTGCCATAGCACCCACCCCATAGACTAATGTTGAGAACACAAAAGCGCGGGCCAATCCTGATCCGGATTGAGCGGCCCGCGCTTCCAGCCAGGAGCCGATACGCCTCAGCCAGTCATCAATACCAATAACTTCCCCCACAATGCCTCCGATAACAAGGGCAAAAATTACGATCACCGGGTTCTGAAATTGAAGCGCCATCTGTATCCCTATAACTAGTACAGAGAGCGCAATTCCTTGCATCACCAATATTTTGATCTTTTCTGGAATTCTTCCGCCTAAAAGTACGCCCAGCAACCCCCCGATCACAATGGCAACCGCGTTGACTACGGTGCCTTGCAGTACAAACCATGAAGAAAGCATGTATATTATTCCCTTCTTTGCTACAATAGTGTTTCACGTGAAACAATTACTGATTATTCGACATTGTTTCACGTGAAACAATGGATGTTCGCTAAAACAATATCTCACATATGCGTTCGAGTTCCTCTATATCATAGAAATGAATTTCCACTTTTCCGCCTCCCTTGGCGGCCATTCTCACATTAACAGCGGTTGCACATAATTCACGGAGTCGTTCTTCTAGATCAACCACATAACCATCACGCTCGGAGAGCAGTTTTTTGCGCTGGTTTTTCTTTTTCTGGGCTTGTCCTGCTAACCGCTCTGTTTCTCGCACAGAGAGTCCTAATTCTATGGCCTTACGCGCCGCATCAGGTTGTTTTTCCAGGGGTAGAGCCAAAATTGCGCGGGCATGACCTTCAGAAAGTCGACCTAAAGCAACATCTTTGCGGACCTCTTGATGCAAAGTTACTAATCGCAAGGTATTGGCGATAGCAGAGCGACTTTTACCCACTCTTTCGGCAAGCTGTTCCTGAGTATAGCTGAATTCCTCCATCAAACGTTTATATGCATCGGCTTCTTCAAGGGGATTTAAATCCTCCCGCTGCAGGTTTTCGATGAGAGCGATCTCCATCATTTCTCGATCCGATAGTGTTTTTACTACCACAGGCACTCGCTCTAATCCAGCCAATCTTGCGGCGCGGAGTCTACGTTCACCGGCGACCAATTCATAACCAACACTTGTCGGTCTAACAATGAGCGGTTGCAAGATACCGTGTTGCTCAACGGAACGAGCTAATTCGGCTAACTTCTCTTCATCAAATGTTTTTCTGGGTTGATTTGGGTTAATTTGAATATCTCCCGCGTCCATATCAATGGCATCTGAGAGGGGGGCTTCTTCAATTTCTGGTATTAATGCTTGTAATCCTTTACCCAGCCTTTTCTTGCTCATTGGCGATCACTTCCTTTGCCAATTGTACGTACGTTTCCGCGCCCTTGGAGCGCTCATCATAAACGATGATGGGTAATCCGTGGCTTGGGGCTTCACTAAGCCGGACGTTGCGCGGAATAATAACGCTAAAGACCTTACTGCCAAAATGTTTTTTTACTTCGTCGGCCACTTGAACCGCTAAATTGGTACGCGAATCATACATGGTTAGTAATACGCCCTCATACTGTAGGGACTCATTCAAATGTTTTTGCACAAGCTTAACCGTATTCGTAAGTTGTCCTAGCCCCTCAAGAGCGTAGTACTCACACTGAATGGGAACAAGAATGGTGTTGGCTGCTGATAAAGCATTAAGTGTAAGCAAACCTAGTGAGGGAGGGCAATCAATGAGAATATAGTCATACAAACCTGCAACTTCTTCTAAAACCCGCCGCAATCGCACTTCCCTAGACATAGTGGGAACTAATTCTATTTCCGCTCCTGCCAATTGAATAGTGGCAGGCACTACATCGAGGTTTTCATAAGCGCTTCTTTGAATAATCTGCTTTAGGGGCACTTCGTTAATAAGCGCGTCATATATACAGAATTTAACCTTACTTTTCTCCAGGCCAATTCCGCTAGTGGCATTTCCTTGAGGGTCAATATCCAACAGTAAAACCTTTTTCCCTTGCGCTGCCAGACAAGCACTTAAGTTAACCGATGTTGTTGTTTTACCAACGCCACCTTTTTGGTTTGCCACCGCTATGATACGAGTCATAATTTCACCTCGCTCTCTGCAGTACACAGTATAATTCGCGTCTTTTGAAGTATTTCCTGCAGGAACGTATCATTTGTTTGCTAATATTGTGCAGTGAACGCTTATTACTTATTGCTAATTTTCTCCGGGGCAATTGCCTGGGAAATGGTTACATCTCCAGTAGCTGTGGCGGACTCCCTCTTAGGCGTTACTTTTTTCTTGGGTACACGGATTGTGACTTCAACATAGTCCCCACAGTCCACTTCTTGTAGTTTTGGACCAAGTCCACCTGTTTCTAAGAGAGAAACGGCCTGACGAATGGTATTAAGAAAGATACGAATATCGCGAATAATTACTTTTTTACGTTCTTTCGCTGGCGGTAATAATTTGCGAAGGTAATCCTCAACCCTATTTTCAGTTTGCTTCACTGTATAGCCAAGATTACAAACCTCCTGTAACACTTTGAGTTGTGCTTCTTCGTCAGGCAACTTGAGTAAGGCTCTGGCATGTCTCTCACTTAGTTCTTCATTTAGTAACATTACCTTAACCCGCTGTGGCAACTTCAATAAACGTAACTTATTGGCAATGGTGGATTGACTTTTACCCAGCCTTTGCGCCAACACTTCCTGAGTAAGGTTAAACTCCTCGAGTAACCTCTCATACCCCGCTGCTTCTTCTAAAAAAGAAAGGTTTTCTCTTTGTAAATTCTCAATCAACGCGACAGTTGCCATGGCATTTTCTGATAAGTTTTTAATGATGGCCGGTACTTGTGTCCAGCCGAGCTTCTGACAGGCTCGTAAGCGCCTTTCTCCAACCACTAACTCATATCCATCATTACATTCACGTACAATAATGGGTTGCAAAAGTCCATACGTCTTTATTGATTGCATCAGTTCCACAATTTTGTCCGCATCGAAAATTTTACGGGGTTGGAACGGATTGGGTCGAATTATATTTAAGTCGATTTGGTGCAATTCTCCCTGGTCGTAGTCTCCTTCCTCAATATTCATCAGTTTTCTCCAATCTTCGCTCATCGATCTCCCTCCGCATTATCAAATTATCTTGCTATATATTTCGACATAATAAAGGTATATCCTTCCAATATTATAATTGAAAATAGAAAAAAACACGCAGGGCGTGTTTCTCCGGAATTGAAAAGGTTATCTCTTGGCGAGCAACGGTCGTTTCGTAGGAATGCCGGCTTTGCGGGGATATTTTGTGGGTGTTTCTTTCACTTTTTTTATGATTACGAGGGTACGCTTGCCAAATCCCTCTGGTAAATCATAAATCCATAGTTTTTCAACCATACCGCCAAGTTCAGCAAG
>JANKMV010000002.1:19530-25976 GCA_024650095.1 Bacillota bacterium
AATTTTTACCCCTTCTGCTGTCGTAAACGCATCAGCACCAATCAGCATACCCTCTAAGGCATCAGGCCCCTTATAGGCCACGAAAAAACCACCCACTGCAACAAAGGGGAGGCATAGTTCAGTTAAGACAGCAAGCTGCGCTACAGCACGAGAAACGACAACTTCATATTTATCCCTAAAATTACTTTGTTTTCCATAATCCTCGGCGCGGCCATGGTGCGCTTGCACCATCCCCAATGCTAAATGTGAGGTCACAGCTTGCAGAAAATCGACTCTTTTTTGCGAAGAATCCAACAACGTTAGAGAAAGACCTGGACAAGCCACCTTTAACGGTATACCTGGCAGGCCAGCACCGCTGCCGATATCGAGTACTTTCTCACGTACGAGGGGAAGTTTTACGAGCAATGCTAACGAATCCAGAAAGTGCTTAATCATTACTTCCCTCGTTTCTGTGATCCTCGTTAAATTGACGTACTTATTTTGCTCTACTAAGAAAGAGTAGTATTGCGCAAATAAAGTTGGCGCATTATCTGGCAGCACAATACCCATGGTTGTCGTGAGTCGTTTTAATTCATCCCACATGTACAATACCTCCACGCCTGCGCCTTTGCTCAAGATATACGAGCAAAACGGCGATATCTGCCGGAGATACACCTGAAATACGACTGGCTTGTCCCAGAGAGCGAGGCTTAATTTTTGCCAATTTTTCTGCTGCTTCTCTCGATAGTCCTTCCAACTCACTGTAAGACAATTCTTCCGGAATGATTCTATTTTCCATTTTTTTATATTTTTCGATTTGTAGTTGTTGCTTTTCGATGTATCCTTGATACTTAACTTGGATTTCAACCTGATTTGTCACAAGGGAAGAGAGGGGGGAAGTTTCTCCGGCTAATTGCAATATATTTGCATAGGATAGCTCGGGTCTTTTTAAGAGTTGGCTGGCGGCTACAGCAGCCTTGAGTGGTTGACTAGCAAATGATGTAAGCATTTTATTAACCTGCTCACTTGGGGAAAGAGTAATCTTTTCTAAACGCGTACGCTCCGCGGCAACGTCCGTTCTTTTTGTAAGAAAGGATTGGTAACGCGCCTCGTCAATCAACCCCAGCTCATAGCCAAGGGGAGTTAGGCGTTCATCGGCATTATCTTGACGCAAGAGAAGGCGGTATTCTGCTCGAGATGTCATCATGCGATAGGGTTCAAGTGTACCTTTTGTAACTAAATCATCAATGAGCACACCGATGTAAGCCATGGAACGGTCCACGAGTATAGGCGCCTGCTCTTGTACGACATGTGCGGCATTAATACCCGCCACTAAGCCCTGTGCCGCGGCTTCTTCATAGCCAGATGAACCATTAATTTGTCCCGCACTAAAGAGCCCCTCAATCACTTTTGATTCCAGTGTAGGCTGTAGTTGCAACGGATCTAAACAGTCATATTCAATGGCGTACCCAGGGCGCATCATCTTAACATTCTCAAGTCCCGGAATACTCTTAAGCATGGCCACCTGTACATCCTCAGGTAGACTGGTGGACATCCCTTGTACATAATATTCTGCACTGTCATACCCTTCTGGCTCTAAAAACACTTGGTGAGTAGGACGGTCCTTAAAGCGAACTACCTTATCCTCAATAGACGGACAATATCGTGGCCCAATTCCTTGAATATCCCCGGCATAGAGTGGTGAACGATGGAGATTGGCATGAATAATACGATGTGTTTCTGCGGTGGTATGAGTAAGCCAACAAGGAACCTGCTTACGTTGTGTAGGTGTGCCTGCAAAAGAAAAGGGGAAATTTTCTTCATCTCCTGGCTGAATAACTGTCTTACTAAAATCAATAGAATCACGGTGTATACGGGCAGGCGTCCCCGTTTTAAAGCGCCGGAGATCAAGTCCTACCTGTTTTAAATTACTTGACAATTTGGTACTGGCCAACTGTCCATTGGGACCGCCTTGGTAGTGGAGGGAACCAATAATAATACGTCCTTTTAAATATGTACCCGTAGTTATAACCACAGCGTGGGCACGATATAGCGCACCCGTACGTGTGACGATACCCTGTACTTTTCCAGCCTTCACCTTTAACTGTTCAACCATAGCTTGTCTTAAATCAAGGTTAGCTGTATTTTCTAGAGTTCTTCGCATTTCCCATTGGTATAGGTTTTTATCTGCCTGTGCTCGCAGAGCGTGTACAGCAGGACCCTTTGCCGTGTTTAACATGCGAATCTGAATTCTAGCTTGGTCAATGGTCCGCGCCATTTGCCCTCCCAGTGCATCCACCTCGCGCACTAAGTGCCCCTTAGCAGGGCCGCCAATGGCAGGATTACAGGGCATCAAGGCGATAGCTTCCAAATTTAGTGTGAGCAAGAGTGTTTTGCACCCTAAACGAGCCGATGCTAACGATGCCTCACAACCTGCATGCCCAGCCCCAATTACAATTACATCATATTCTCCGGCAAAATATGTCATCCCATCACCCATCCCTTTACTTACCAATACAAAAGTTGCTAAAGATCTCCTCAACTAAATCCGGGCCAATATTTTCACCCGTAATTTCCCCCAATGCTTCCAAAGCAGAATGGAGATCAATGGCGATAAGATCCACTGCGTAACCAAGGTTGATAGCATCTTGTACATCACTCAGTGCAGTATGGGTACGTAACAATGCATTTTTGTGTCTTGTGGACGTCACCATTATCGACTCTTCCGCTCTTACTGAGCCACTAAAAACTTGTTGTATGATGGCTTCCTCTAAATCAGTCAAACCCAACATTTCAGTAGCAGACATGGCAACAAGGGGCTTGGGAGCCACTGTTTGAGACAATGTTGTTAAAATGTCGACTGATAAGAGTAAATCTACTTTATTCGCGATAATTATGCAGGGTTTAGCACCGATGGCTCGCATAATTTCGTTATCGGGTACCCACTCTTCCGTAACATCTAAAACATAGAGAATTAAATCTGCATCAGCAAGCGCCTGGCGGGAACGTTCCACACCCATACGCTCAATTTCATCAGCTGTATCGCGAATACCTGCGGTATCAACAATTGTTAACGCCACGCCACCCACATTAAGGCTTTCCTCAAGTACATCACGGGTTGTGCCCGGAATATCGGTTACAATGGCACGTTGTTGCCCTAACAGTACATTTAAAAGTGAGCTTTTACCCACATTGGGGGACCCCACAATGGCTGTTCTAATACCTTCTCGTAATATTCGCCCTTTATCCGCTGTGGCTACTAACGTATTAATCTTATCCAAGCAGAGGATAGACACTCGTAAAATTTCATCACGTGCTAATTCCTCCACGTCTTGATGTTCAGGATAATCAATGGAAGCTTCCACATGAGCGAGTATAGTAAGTAATGGTTTGCGTATTGCACTGACTTCGCGGGATAATTGCCCCACTAATTGTTTAACTCCAAGCTCCATGGCAATATCGGTTTTGGCTCTAATAACTTGAATAACAGCTTCTGCTTGTGCTAAGTCAATGCGACCATTAAGAAATGCTCGTTGCGTAAATTCACCAGGAGTTGCCATTCTCGCCCCTTGCGCTAAAATGATTTCTAACGTTTTGGTAAGTGGCAGGATACCTCCATGACAATTCACTTCCACCACATCTTCCCGTGTAAAGGTATGGGGTGCCCGCATAAAAGAAATAAGGGCCTCATCAATAATTTTGCCATTGATGGGATTAATGACATGACCATAATATAAATGATGGGTAATCGGTTTGTCCACACGACTGGCAAAGTTAAAGGTCGCAAGCCCAATGGCTTCAGCTGCAGAGCCGCTCATACGGACAATCCCAATACCTCCTTCTCCAGGAGGTGTAGAAATGGCAGCGATGGTATCCTCAAGCATTATATTACCTCACTTTTCTTGCCATAGACTTTTTTAAATAGTAAATGCAAGCGACATAATTTACTTAGTATAAGAAAGGCGCGCTTATTCGGTTCCCTCAACGCGCACTTCAATACTGGTTTACTTAGCCGCTTGCTAGTTGCAAGCGATATAATTTCCTTACCAGTACAAAAAACCGCCACCTAACGGGCGGCGGTTCCACTGTTTATTTGGGTGCTATAACCACTTTCCGATATGGGTCATCCCCTTGGCTGTATGTATTAATGTCTGGATTATCCTGTAGTGTTGTGTGGATAATTCTTCTTTCCTGTGGGTTCATCGGTTCCAACATAACTTCTCTTTTTGTACGCACTGCTTTTTGTGCTATATTGAGCGCTAATGTACGCAATGTTTCTTCTCTTTTTTCTCGATAACCCTCGACATCAAGGATGAGTCGCGCATTCTGACCAGGGAATCTCTTATGAAAGGCAATACTCACAAGATATTGCAGAGCGTTAAGTGTCTGTCCACGTTTCCCGATTAGCATGCCCATTTTAGCACCATTAACATTCATTTTCAGTGTTTGTTCCGTCTTTTCTACTGCAATATCTCCACTCAACCCCATTTTTGTGATGATACCATCTAAAAATCCAACCATATATTTTTCTGGAATGATGGCTTCAGTCACCCGAATGCGAGCCGGTTTCGTGCCGATAAGCCCGAATAGTCCTGAACTTGCCTCTGTGATAACTTCCACAACCACCTCTTCTTGTGGTAATTGTAGAAGTTTGAGCGCTTTTTCTGTTGCTTCCTCAATCGTCTTGCCTGTTGTTTCAATTTCTTTCATTATTCAATTACAGCCCCCTTCGCTGGTTTTCTGTGTATCAGCAAATGCTGACCCAAGGAAAGGAGGTTATTTATAACCCAGTAAAGTACAAGACCTGCTGGGAAACGAAGGCTAAAATATAAGAGCATCAGTGGCATCATAATCATCATTGGTTTCTGTGAACCATCTGTCATGGTTAATTTTTGCTGTATATACGTGGTGCCGCCAGAAAGAAGAACGAGCAGCCAGTATCCAGGATGTTGCTGCCATACTGTTACGGCATCAACAGTTGCCTGTAAAGCTACACGCATATCAACACCTATGAGGAAGAAGCTTTGTGGATCAATGCCCACCGGCGGAGCTTGCAACATTCTAAACATGGCAAAGAGTATGGGCATTTGAATAATGAGGGGAAGACAACCTGTAACTGGATTAACCTTGTTTTTCGACCAAAGTTCCATGGTGGCTGCATTTAATTTTTCTTTATCATTTTTATATTTTTCTTGAATCTTTTTAATTTCTGGCTGTAAATCTTGCATTGCTTTTGCCGACTTAAGTTGCTTTGACATTAAAGGCCACGTAATAATACGAATAAAAATCGTTAAAATTATTATGGATAGACCGTAATTGTTTGTCACCCCGTTAATATATACTAATACTGAATTTAATACACCTACAATGGCCGCAATCATGTTTTGGCCTCCTTTTCTCTATCATCCACGGGGTCATACCCGCCAGGATGGAACGGATGGCAACGACTTAGACGCCGAAATGACATCCACAACCCCTTAGCGGGGCCGTACCGCTCAATCGATTCATATGCATACTGTGAACAGGTTGGTGCAAAACGGCAACTTGGCTTCTTGAGGGGAGATAGATATCTTTTATAGAAACGTATCATAAAAAGCAGAACCCGTTTCATGCCATCACCCTTTGGTCTTCTTGTTATGTAACGAATCTCTCATTAGTAATAGGCCGCCCCTTTGTAAAATTCGTTTTAATTCGGTGGCGGCCTGCAAATAATTAAAGGTTGCTGCTTGGGGTCTTGCTATAATGACTACATCTTTACCCGTTTGCATATCATCTGCATAAATGCGAAAAACCTCGCGAAGTAACCTTTTTACACGATTTCTCGTAACAGCATTTCCAACTTTTTTACTGACAACAAAGCCAATTCTATTCACTTCAGTATGATTATTCATTTTATAAAGGACGAGGCTACGTGTTGCTGCCGAGGTGCCGTAGTGGAAGACATTTCTGTATTCACTGTTTTTGCGGATACGACCGGCTTTGTTCATTTGTGGTTATCCTTTTTTATGCAGATAATTTCTTTCTTCCTTTTGCTCTTCTTCTTTTTATAACCATACGTCCCGCTGCTGTTGACATGCGACTACGGAACCCATGAATTCTTTTTCTTTTACGTACTTTTGGTTGGTATGTCCGTTTCATCTGTTACACCTCCTGCTTCTAACTAGCAAATCTTACAAATATTCTTACCCATATCAAAAAGATTATAACTTTTTCACATTTCAATGTCAAGGCTTCTAACAAGGGCAAACCCTTGTTTTTCCTAATCTCTTTGCACTTATACACAATCACTATTGCTACGTTGGTTATATTTTGTTAAGATAAGGATGGTTATATTGTAACATTTTTTTCTCATACATACATGATTATCGTACAACTGTGCTTTTTTGTACTCTTTGTGAATAACAGCGATTGCAAAGATATAAAAATGCTTTAGTGACACCGTTTTGCGATTTATCCACAGTTTGTGT
>JANKMV010000300.1 GCA_024650095.1 Bacillota bacterium
AACAGTTGTTGTCTTGGCTGACCATATTTTACTTGCACGAGACATTATTATTTTACGAGAAGCGGTGTTCGATGCAGAAGCCGTTTGTAACAATTTCATTCGAGTACGTATTCCCTACGCGAGAAATAAGGACAATCTAAAAAATATACTCACCTTCAATTATTTTAGAGAGCCAGAAACATTTATGCAACGTTACGATCCTGAACTGCCGGAGTGGGAATTCCTACGCTACTATATAGATAATGATCTTGATGATATCTTTGAACATTTAAAGGATACAGAAAGAGAAACTGCTGTATCAAAATACTTCGATTCGCAGGATGCCCTCGTTCCTTTGTTGTCCTATAAAATCAAAGAATTAGGCGAGCAATATGTATTATCGGCCGTATATGAGTATTTACACGATGAAAATGACACGAGAGATGAAGTTACATTCTTGTACAATTTACAATAAGGAGGAAGATCATGATAACAGTAAATGGATTATCAAAGATGTTTAAAAGAAAGAAAGCGTTGGATGATGTCACTGTCTCTTTTGCAGAAGGTATGTACGGACTATTAGGACCTAACGGAGCGGGAAAGACCACTCTTATGCGCAGCATGCTCGGGTTGTATCCGCTGCAACGTGGAGACATTCTTTATAATAATGTCAGCATTAAAAAGGATAGCCGATATTTAAAAAATATTGGCTACCTGCCGCAAAAATTTGGTTTATTTAAAGAACTAACCGTATATGAAATGATGGAATACTTTGCCACGCTGCGTAAGATTAAAAAAGAGGAACAACGAAGTCAAATCGAGATCTCTTTGGAGCAGATCAACTTGACTGAACGGATGAGAGACAAAGTTGGCGCATTGTCGGGCGGTATGGTGCGCCGTTTAGGCATCGCACAAACGTTGCTGGGAGATTCCCGAGTCATCATCGTAGATGAACCGACCGCCGGCCTCGATCCTGAAGAGCGGGTCCGATTCAAAAACCTGCTCGCAACAATCAAAAAAGGTCGTACCATTATCATTTCCACACATATCGTCGAAGATGTGGAGGCACTGTGCGATCAGATTGTGATCATCGACCAGGGCAAGATTGTGGGCGAGGGGGACAGCGCAAGTATTCGCAAAATCGCGCAAGGAAGGGTTTACCATGTAACCGAAGCTGCGGAAGCGGACCTTGTAGGGGATTTCTTTGTTGAGAAAAGATATACAATGAACGGGGAGAATATCCTTCGTGTAATCTCCAATGAAACCCAACCTGGGGAAACAGTTCAGCCGACCATCGAAGATGGGTACCTGTGCAGAATTAAAAGGCTTGACCGATGAGACTGCGTACACTGTACCTGTCATTTAAAAGTTTAAGACTTTATTATTTTCTTCCTATTGCTGTCTTGTATGTGATCATCCCACTCAGTAATTGGATGGACGTGAGACTATTGGGACTTGCTGCCGCTGGCAATGTCGTGATGACGACGGCACAAAAACTGATTCCGATAGCCTCCATATGGTGGATCTTCTGTAACTTAAGGGAGTATATTGAAGGCGAGGGGGTCGAACTTCTTTACGTATATGAAAATTTGAAAGATCAAAAACTAAAATCGCAGATATGCTGCTTGCTTTCCTCTGGTATGCGTTGCATGTTGGGATCCTGTTCACCGTCTACACTTTCTATTTTCCAGATGTGTGGGCAGGTTTTGCGATTATCCTTATTCAAAGCTTTTTTCTGACGGGTGCCTATTATTTGCTGGTTTATTTGTGCAAATCAACCTCAATTTCGTTGATGTTCGTGCTCGTTTATTATTTTATGGCTGTATTTTATACCAGGAATACAAGATTTGAGCCAGCTAGTATTTTCGCTTTGGAAGAAACACTTACTATTTATCTGCTTATTGACAAGTATCTGACTGTACTGGCGCTCGGCACAGTTTTTTTGTCCTCGGGCATCTAGTAAATCGCATACATCACAGACTGTTTAATTAATAAACTAACTCTAATGATCGACGGGGAGATTTTTCACCTCGAGTTGGCTCATTACTTCATGAGGCTGAATTAGGCCCCAAGGGTTAGTATCGTAGTGGCTTCAACGTGTATTTTGTGATTAGCTCTTCGAATTAAAATAACTTGAAAACTTGTGTAATATATCATCCGTCCTGATATGGAGAAATAGCGAACAATATATAGATTCTTATACAGACCTATATGATAAAATAGCAGTACAACATAAATAAATGGAGGTTGCAATTTAATGCTTCATTCAATTATTGTTATTGCTTTAGTTATGGTCATTGCTCGGCCGATAAAAAAAATGGCTATAAAAAGACTCAATATTAATGAGGAAAACTGGATTTACACGCCGATTAATAATGCTGATAAATGGGTGCAGATTGTATTTTTTCCTTTATTGGTAATTTTCATATTTTGGATCGGTTTTATTAATGGCTATTCCACTTTTTTATGTTTTTTAGCAGGTATGATAATTCTTTTAGCTTATCGTTCTATAATGGAATGGATATTTAACAAAAAAGAAAAACGTTATGTTATTAGAATTATCGATAGCATTACGTATGCTTGTGCTTTTATATCGCTACTTTTATGGTATCAACTATGATAACGCATGGCTTACACTCCGTGAAAAGCTAACGATTTGTGCAACAAACCGGGATGCAGCTCGCCTAATTATTTGACGCCACAGGCATATCGCCGTCCACTTTGTAATGCATGAAGGCTGACGAGGATATTCGCTTGGGATATCTGGAAGGATTGACTAAACCGAGTTCTTCACCCTTGATGCAATACATAACTTAACCGACGAAATGCGACAATTTCCTAACGTTTAGTATTATCCTGAATATAGGATCGGAATGGTTTGCCGGCAACCTTCTAGTCTGTAAGTACTTTTAATAGAACTGTCATCCTAATCAACAATCGATTATACTGTAGAGGTGGTTCGTATGTCTTCAAAGATAAGAGGAGTTTTATTCCTGTTGGTTTTTTATTCATTATCCACTTTTTTATCTGGGTGCCAATCCAGTGTTTCTAAAGTGCCTTCATGGGTACGCGAAAGAGTTTTTGAGTATTCAGAGGTTAAATGGGCTTATGAGAACGGTTACTTTTATGAGGATCCTGTTGTAATAGAGCAAGATGGAGTTAAACTGACTGTTTGGGCTATACTTGCTGATCTTGCCTTGAC
>JANKMV010000301.1 GCA_024650095.1 Bacillota bacterium
AATACCGCTACAAGTGCTCCAGGTTATTTGTGAGCCTGGCGTTACATCAAAATATTTAATTATCTTATTATAAAGAGACATCACGGTTAAAATGGCGGGCATGAGATGCAAAAATCCGCCTTTTTCCGCTTGCTCAAAAGAGCTAGGGAAGGCTCCGCCTGGCATTCTATGTTGCAAAACACCATGGTCTAGACCTTTAAACGGAGATTCTGCCCAATGGTATTGTCCAACCCATTCTCTCACTTTTTCAACGGCTGCCACTGTTTCTTCACGATTGAGATGGACCTCAATGCCCGACTCTTGTAAATAAGCTTGCACTCCTAGAATTGGGGCTTGCCCGTAAAAACGTGTCAGGGAATCTTCCTCCACATCTAGAATCTGTGCACCTGAACGTGCTGCAGCCAGCAAGGCCGGTAGAGCTAGACCGTCAGTGGCATGGCGATGGTACTGGACCACAAGTTCGGGGTAAGCTTGTTTTATGGTATCAACTAAGCTTGTTATCCGCGTGGGGCTACCCACGCCAGCCATATCTTTAATTACCAAAATAATCTCATCTACACCGCCACATAAATCAACAATATCACGCACTACCTGTAAGTAGTAAGCATCATCGGCCCAATCTGCTTGTGTAAAGGAAATAGCCGGGGAAAATAGCTTTCCTCGCTTCATAATTACTTCGGCAGCTACACGCATATTGCGAATATCATTGAGAAAGGAAAAACAACGCCATACATCAATATCAACACTAGATATAACATGCTCAATTACATTTTTAGGGTAAGGACGATAACCCCATAGGCTCGTTTCACGAATGAGAGTTTGTAATAATACATTGGGCATTTCTTTACGCAAACTACGAATTTCTTCAAAAGGACTTTCGCGACGGTTCATTATCCCCACATGCCAACGAGCTCCACCATGACATTCCGCACTAAATAAGCCCATGCGGTTATAATGCGGAGCCAACGAAACTAGATCATGAAAGCGAAGACGGTTTTTAAAATCAGATTGACCGGCATCACGCATACCAGTAGACGTTAAACATACACCAGGGATCTCACGGACACGCGTCACAATCTCACGGGCTGACATACCCGGCGTAACCAAAATAGATTCCTTCATCAGGTACCTCCTTACATCCAGTCTTGGGGGCCAAGAGCAGAAATTTCCGCAACATATTTTGCAACTTTTAAAGCTTCATCTTCATCACTTTCTTCCACAAAGGTAGAGACTAAATCCGCCATGTTTTCCTCGATAAAGCGGGTAGAAAAATCACCAATTATAAAGGACGGGTGCCGAATTATACTCAAAAGAAGTGGTGCCAATGTTTTAACTCCCTCTACGCGCAGGAGGCGACTTAGAGAGCGATCCATGGCACGAATGGCACCCGCACGGTCAGTACCAGCCGCCATAATTAACATCAGTAAGGAGTCATAATAAGAGGGTATAGCCGCCCCTTCGTAAACACCGGAAGAAATCCGAACACCGGGTCCATGTGGTTCAGCTAAACGAGTGAGCCAGCCAAAGGATGGGCTAAATGTTCGCGGATCTTCCGCATTAAGGCGAACTTCCAGCGCCCAACGGTTAGGAAGAATATCTTGTTGTGTAAAAGGTAGCTTTTTACCCATAGCTACATCAATCATGATGCCAACGATATCTAAACCAGTAATCAATTCTGTAATGCCATGTTCTACTTGTAAGCGAGTGTTTACCTCTAGAAAATAGTACTTTTGTGTTGCTGAATCAAACAAAAATTCAACTGTACCTGCACTCGTGTACCCGATGGCTGCCATCAGCGTGACAGCTTTCTGACAAATATCTTCGCGTAACTCTGGTGTCAGTGACGGTGAGGGTGCTTCCTCAATAATTTTTTGATTACGCCGTTGAATGGTACATTCACGTTCGCACAGGTGGATGACATTGCCATAATTATCCGCCACGATTTGCACTTCAATATGACGACCACGCTCAATATATTTTTCCACCAAGACTTTATCATCGCCAAAGGATTTCTTACCCTCAGAACGCACTCGTGCTAACGCTTGCGCTAAATCTTCTTCCCGTTCTACTTTTACCATACCCTTGCCACCACCGCCGGCTGATGCTTTGATCATAATGGGATAGTCTACAGCCTCTGCCTCTAACCAATGTATAATATCATTAGCGTTTGTTACATGATTAATGCCCGGAATGGTGGGTACACCAGCACGCGCCACAATTTCTTTAGCCTCTATTTTATCACCCATCAGATGAATAACTTCAGAAGATGGTCCAATCCAAATGAGCCCTGCATCCATTACACGTTGCGCAAATTGGGCATTCTCAGCCAGAAACCCCCAGCCAGGATGAATAGCATCAGAATTACTTTTTTTGGCAGCTTCTATGATATTTTCAATATTAAGATAAGAATCACCTGGGGGGGCTTCGCCAATATGGACGGCAGAATCTGCCATGGTAACATGATGGGCTAGACGGTCAGGTGAACTATATACTGCAGTGGTAAGAATCCTCCGGTCAATACAAGTATGCATCACACGTACTGCAGGTACACCTCTGTTAGCTACAAGAATTCTATTAATTGTTTGCGTCATCTATTTACCTCCTATCTGCCTATTCCATTATATTTCTACATAAGTAAATTGCGCTTTTCTTTCTCTTAAAGGACACTATTGATAGTTATATTGTATCACTGTTATTCCTTATCTATAAATCGGTGCACTTATTACTCACTGCTTGCTAACTGCAAGCACTTTCTTAATCAGGACAAGAAAGCGCGCCTATTCAATTTCCTTTAACGCGCTTTCAGTACTGGTTACACTAGCCGCTTGCTAGATGCATGTGATTTTCTTACCAGTGCAAGAAAACCGTCGTTTGGTTAAAAACGTCGGTCTTATACGATATGACTAACTTGTATTCCGACAATTCAAATAGTAAAAAAAATCGCGTGAATCTATTTCTATATATATTACGTTATTAGAACATAAAATACAAGGGTTTTTTACTCTATCTCTCTTTAAGAGACTTGCACAAAGTACTATATTTGATGATGACGCAGCTAAAAGTACAAACTACCCCTTGAGGTTGACAGCTTCACCAGTGACGATTCACCACCGCGCAGATAAGGGTAGGGAACGGTCTTGACCGTTC
>JANKMV010000302.1 GCA_024650095.1 Bacillota bacterium
CAATTTTTCCAGCGTGTTTTAACATTTTACCATTAGAATCAACAAATGTATTTAACATATCAGCTTTTTGATCTTTGCTTTGAAATGAATATCCAACAAATGGTGGATTCCCAATAATATATCTTAATTCATCTTTCGGCACAACGCTTTCCCAATCGATCACTAAAGCATTCCCATGTATAATAGTTGCCGATTGTTCTAACGGCAAACGGGCATAATACAAACCAAAATATTCAGAAACAAGGTTATTCATTTGGTGGTCTATAAGCCACATACCCACCTGTGCAATCTGTGCAGGAAACTCCTCATATTCTATACCGTAAAACTGGTTAACATCGACCTTACAATATGGCTCTATATCCATAACCAACTGATTACCATGTTCAAATAATAGTTTTAAAAGGCATTGCTGTTGGCGAGCCTGTGTTTTTAACCAAGAATGGCAGGGGCAAATTTGCTATTCTCGATATCGAGGAATACGAGAAAACCCAAGCCACCATCAAGCTTTTTTCCAAGCTCATGGAAGCTGAAAAAGCAGTGAAAAACGGTGATGAATGGCTTTCTGAAGAGCAAGTCAAAAAGAATCTAGAGGTATAGCTTTATGCGTAACATCAGAATCAACCCTCTGGCCATTAATCTCCGGCAGCTATATCGTTTTTTACAAAGTGGATAGTAGTTACGTTTCCATATATCGAGTACTATACGCAAAACGAGATTATCTTACGATTCTTTTTAACGAGGAGAAATCCGACAAATAAAGTATACCGATTTTAAAGGCACTCTAAAAAATAGAGTGCCTATTTTATGCGCAAGATAGCTTCCTATCAAACATTAGCCCTGGCAGGTCAAACCATATGTCACGATAAGCCCGAAAATCAATTCACTCCGTTCGCTCTGGTACCGGGTACGCCTATGTTAATGTGACGAAACCCAATAATTGGTGTTATAATAGGTAAAAGGTTATTTTTAAGGAGGGTTCATGATGTGGAATAAAATCAGGACGGACGAGTATGAAGGAATGTTGGCTGAAACCATCACAATGAACGGGCATAAAGGGGATCCTATTTATGCCTACCTTTCACGGCCGCTTGGGAAGGGTCCCTTCCCCGGCGTTGTGTTGATTCCTCATATACCTGGATGGGACGAGTTCTGCCGGGAGACTGCCCGCCGCTTTTCCCAGCACGGGTATCTTGCACTTTGCCCCGATATCTTTAGTCGAGTTGGACACGGTACTCCTGAGGAAGTTTCAGCAATGGCACGTAATGCTGGGGGTGTTTCCGACGACAGCGTGATGGGGGATTGCAAAGGAGCGTTGGATCATCTTAGCCGCATGCCTAATTCCAACGGCAAAGTGGGTGTCATCGGGATGTGCTCTGGCGGCCGCCATGCCTTCCTCGCTGCGTGCCAGGTGGATGGTTTTGCTGCGGCAGTGGACTGCTGGGGCGGCCGAGTGGTGACTGCAAAAGAAAATCTGACACCAGCAAACCCTGTAGCTCCCATTGACTATACAAGCCAATTGAGTTGCCCATTGCTTGGACTGTTTGGCAATGATGACCAGTTCCCCACGCCCCAGGAGGTTGACTTACATGAAGAAGAGCTTAAAAAGTATGGCAAGGATTATCAATTCCATCGCTACGATGGCGCAGGGCATGGATTTTGGTATTACCATACCGACCGCTACCGCCCAACACAGGCGATGGATGCCTGGGAAAAAGTCTTTGAGTTCTTCGGAGAACACCTAAAAACCTGACGGATTTCTATAAATAATGGAAGGGAGATCCTATGGCTCTAGAACCATTCGCTATCATGGCCAAACCGGTCGGCCCGCAGTGCAACATGGAATGCAGTTACTGTTATTATTTGGAGACGGAGCGCCTGTCTGACCGATCGCATCCGTTCAAAATGTCGGACAGGCTGCTTGAGAGGTATATCCGTGAATACATAGAGGCAAGCCCGGGGCCTGTTGTCCCTTTTACGTGGCATGGTGGGGAACCCACACTGGCCGGGCTTGACTTCTACCGGCTTGCTGTAGAATTACAGAAGCACTATCTGCCGGCAGGTTGGAGTTGCTGGAACAATCTGCAGACAAATGGCCTTCTGCTGAATGATGAGTGGTGCTCGTTTTTGGCAGCTGCCCATTTTGATGTAGGTCTGAGCATCGATGGCACACAATGGATACATGACCAGTACCGCAAAGATTACAGCGGTAATGGCACCTATGAACGAGTGGTTGCCGCTGTACATAGATTGAAATCCCATGGTATTCAGCCCGATTTGCTGTGTACAGTCACGTCATCCACTGCAAAAGAACCTCTTGCGGTTTACCGGGCGCTACGAGATCTTAACACAGGCTGGATCCAGTTCATCCCCATTGTGCGGCGCACACCGGACGGACAAGTGACAGAGGATTCGGTAAGCAGTGAAGCGTATGGGAACTTTATGTGCACGGTTTTCGGTGAATGGATCCGCAATGATCTCGGACGACTGGATATTCAAATGTTTGCCGAAATCGGGTTGGTATTATCCGGAGGGTCCGCTAGCGTATGCTGGATGGCCCCCACGTGTGGCCGAGTGCTCATCGTTGAGCACGACGGTGGCGTGTATTCTTGTGATCACTTTGTGACTCCGGAGTACCGCGTTGGTGACATTGAGACCTCCACTCTGGGTGATCTGATTGACGTCCCGGAACAGCACCGTTTCGGCAGCGACAAAAAGGACCGCCTTCCAACGCAGTGCTGCTCTTGTCCCTGGCTTGCCATTTGTAATGGGGGATGCCCCAAGGACAGGTTTGCAACCACCACTAGTGGTGGGGCCGGACTTAACTATCTGTGCGACGGTTTACGGCAGTTCTTCGCATATGCTACAGAGCCACTAGAACAAATGGTACAGCTCAGAAAACGCGGGTTAACTCCCACCGCCATCATGGCCGAACTTCGTGCCCAATCCCTTTTCCGGTGGCGGGGAGTGGGACGAAACGATCCATGCCCCTGCGGTAGCGGCCGTAAAGCAAAACATTGCTGCTGGGCCAGAAGGCCGTAGGTAACCTGCAGCTTGATTCTTCAATACAGCTAGCAGGTATTAAAAAGCAAACATAAAAAAAAGATCTCGCTTCCCTTTATCTATTAGGGTTTTGCGAGAT